>NZ_MPRL01000056.1:0-35038 GCF_002020875.1 Solemya pervernicosa gill symbiont
GGGGCGCCGTAGGCATAAACGGTCGCGTTAAGTATTTGCCGCTTGCTTGGGCTTGGACGCCCAAAACAAGCTTCCGCAAAAATAGCGACTCCCCGAAATTGATATATCGGTTAGAAGATAGTCCAGCAGTGGAACGAATCACGATCAAGAGCGCTTAGATAGAACCGTGCAAGAAAACATCATACTACTCATCATCTCATTCATACTGACGCTCTTTTTAGCAAGCTATCTGCGACCGATGGCCATCAAGGTAGGGCTCGTCGATCTTCCCTCTCAGCGAAAGCACCACAGTGGTGAGGTGCCGCTGCTGGGTGGGGTGGCGATGGGGGTCACATTCCTTGCGGTGCTGATACTGAGTGGTGTTCCGTTAGACGGATATCGGGTTCTGATCGGTGGAGGGCTGTTGCTGATTTTCGTCGGTGTGCTTGATGACATCCATGAGCTCTCGGCCACTGCGCGAATGGTCATCCAGATCAGCGTCGCCCTGCTGATGGTGACACTCGATGGGGTGGTGTCGGCCTCACTGGGAAATCTGCTGGGTCTGGGTAGTATCGAGATGGACGCATGGGCGATCCCCTTCACCGTGCTGGCGGTGGTCGGAGTTATCAACGCCGTAAACATGTCGGACGGTATCGATGGTCTTGCAGGCGGCATTGTTCTGATCGCAGTGGCCTTCCTCGCGTTGGTCGCCGCCCTCTCGGGACGTACTAGTGACTTGACAGTATTGATGGTGTTGATCGGGGTGGTTGCAGGTTTTCTGATCTATAACTTCCCCTCGCGCTTCAGCAACCAGAGCAAGATATTCATGGGTGACTCAGGTAGCACCCTGCTCGGTTTTCTCGTCGTCTGGTTCATGCTATCGCTCTCGCAGGGGGAGGGGAGCGAGCTGCGCCCTGTAACTGCGCTCTGGATCCTTGCCTACCCGATCATGGACATGGCAGCGATCATGATTCGACGCAAACTCAAAGGGCGTTCGCTCTTCGCGCCAGATCGTGAACATCTGCACCACGTATTTCTACTGACAGGCTATTCGAGTAGAAAAACGGTCACGACACTGCTGCTGATTAATCTGCTGCTGGGCAGTATCGGGATTGTCAGCCAGATTATGGGGGTGGCCGAGTATGTGATGTTCTATGCATTTCTACTATTGATGCTTGCCTATCTCTTTGCCTTGCGCCATGCGTGGAAGCTGATGCGCGCAATCAAGAGCGATGGTTGACTTGAACAACGCTTGATTAACGGGCTGGTGCAACTCCGCCAGATGGGTTTCAATACTCACCACCATGAGAATCAGATCGTTACTCACACTACTCCCGCTGCTACTAATGAACTGCCAGATAGAGGCGGCCGGCTCTGCTGATCTCACGTTCCGTGACACCAGCGTCGTACTGACTCTTGAGGAGCTGGAGCTGCCTGAAAGTGAGCAGATGGGGCTCGCTGGCATCAGCTATCTGTTTAGACCAGAGCCCTGGTTCTATGTCGGTGGTTCCGCATACGGCGCGGCGACAGGCGAGCGCGGCGGTTTCTTCACGGGGGGGCTGACGGCCGGGCTTCAGAGCGATCCTGAGCGCTTGATCTCTCTCGATGGTGGTCTGTTTGTTGGTGGTGGTGGCGGTTCTGCCCCACAGGGTGGTGGTCTGATGATACGCCCCCACCTTGGCATCAGTCTCAATAGCGGTATCGGGAGTGTCGGGCTGCAATATTCAGTAGTTCAGTTTCCCAACGGCGATATCGAAAGCAGCCAGTTTGCTCTCTCTCTCTCTCAGCCAACCTCTCTGCTACTCGGCAAAGGGTGGCTTGATGAGGATCGCTTCTTCTGGGCATTCCGAAATCTTGATAGCGAACGGCGGCTCGCTCCACACTCGCGCAGATTCCTGGCAACTCTCAAGTATTACCAACCACCAGAGGGAACCGTAGGTGCGGCCGGCAGCTTGAAAGAGGATGGGCACGCGGTGGTCGGTTTTGAGTGGAACCGTGATTACGACAGTGGATTCTTCTACCGACTTGAATCATCCGGTGCGGCGGGGGGTACCAGTGACGGATTTGCTGAAATCCTCTTCGGTGGTGGCTATGGCATCTCACTGGCTGATCGGACCCGTCTGAAATTGGCTGTCGGTTTCGGCGCGGCAGGTGGCGGCGATGTGGAAACCGGTGGCGGAATTATTGCCGATAGCTATCTCGGTTTTGAGCACCAGTTTCAGAGCGGAATCTCCATCGGTGCCCGGGCTGGTTATCTAATTGCGCCAGACGGTGATTTCGAGGCGCTAACCTCTGCCCTGCAGCTCGGCTACTCCTTCGATGCACCCGATATCACGCCAGCTGGCGGCACGCTAGTGGCGCGTGACGAGTATGCACCTCAATTTATGCGCGTGCGGTTTATGCACCAGAGCTACCTGCCTGAGGAGGGAATGCGACGCAAGGGTGGGGCCGTTGATGATCGTCGCGTTGATCTGATCGGTGCCAAGTTCGACTACATGCTGAATAGGCACGTCTACCTGACCGGTCAGGCGATCTCCGCCTACGCTGGCGGTGCCGGTGGTTATGCCGTTGGCCTGCTCGGTGCGGGCGTTACTCGCCCCTTCTGGCGCCACAGCCGCTTGCAGTGGAATGCCGAGCTGACAGTGGGGGCCGCCGGTGGTGGCGGTCTGCCGGTCGGTGGTGGTTATATCGTCCAGCCGATGGCAGGTATCGAGTATCTACTCACACCGAATATGGGAGTGGCCCTTAACGGTGGTCTGATCTGGGCGCCGGAGGGAGAGCTGACGGCGGGTCTGGTTGAATTTGGGATCAATTACCGTTTCAGTACGGTCGAAAGGCAGTAGAATAGCCACCTAACAAATAGAGATGACATGAGTGTCATTGACGTTTCGGGATTCTGCGCCCATATTTACTGGCCGTGCCCCGGCAGAAACTGCTGCATGGATGAGCTCCCAAGGTTTGAAATGAATAAAGATAAGATCGTCGAATACTACGATACCTGTGACAAGGACTACCGACTCGTGTGGCACCTCGATCGCTGCATGGCGATGCATATGGGTTTCTGGGATGAGGATACCAAGCGCATCAGCGAAGCCCTGATTCGTGAAAACGATATCCTTGCGCAGCAAGCCAATATCACCCCTAACGACCGCGTACTCGATGCAGGCTGTGGTGTCGGTGGTAGTTCAATCCATCTGGCCAAGAACTACGGCTGTCACGTCACCGGCATTACCCTCAGCGGTAAACAGGTAGAGAGTGCTGAGCACTTTGCCGATCGCCACGGTGTCTCCGATAAAACCAATTTCCAGATCGCTGACTACACAAAGACCCCTTTTAAGGATGAGTCCTTTGACGTTATCTGGGCCGTCGAGAGTGTCTGTTACGCCCAGGACAAAAACGATTTCATCAAAGAGGCACACCGTCTGCTCAAGCCGGGTGGCCGTTTAATCGTGGCCGACGGCTTCCAGCGTGCCTCACCGCTATCACCCAAAGAGGAGCGCCTACTCTCAAAAAGCTATCTTGGCTGGGAGGTGCACAATCTTGAGACCGACGCACGCTTCAGAGATGGCATTGAATCGCACTCCTTCTCTAACATTCGTGAAGACGATGTGACGCCGATGGTAATGACCTCGTCACGTCGCCTGCACCTCTACTCCTACCTCGCCTTTTTCGTCAACATCTACGGATGGCTGAGAGGGCGTCGTGGCCGTGTCGAAATGGGAAACGTCGTCGCTGCCTACAATCAGTACAAGAGCCTCAAACGCGGCATCTGGACCTATAAGACCTTCTACGCCGAGAAGCTCGGCTAACACCGTCCAAAAGAGAGCTCTCCCCACATGTTAATATGGTCAGCTGCGCGCAACCGCGTGTCGTGCGCCATATTCGGGGAGTATTCATGCCAGAAAATCTCGATATCTACGTCGATCGTATAGAGACGGTCGCTGATTCCGACCACTATGTCTTGTCACGGCTATTGAAGGGATTGGATGACTCAGGATTGAGCTACCGTTTCCGAGAGAGCGTCGATGGTCGTGATCTTGCGCCACGTGCCTTTGTCCATATCGATCTCACCGAGCTACCACAACGGTTTCATCAGATCGATAAGCTCTATCCACAGGTCATCAACGGTCAGGCGGTTAGCATCGACCGCAGACGCTACTCACGCGCGATGCTGGAGCGTGGTTCAGACTATGCTGGACCGGTGATCAGCAAGTCGATCTACAACCATCGCGGTGTGCCAGAGTTTAACTATCAGCGACGCCGAAACCTGTCAGCGCGTGTGGGACATCTGTTTAACAAGCTGATCAAACCGCACTATAAACAGCTACGCTGCCCCCACTATGAAGTCCACGAAACACTTGCTGCTGTTCCTGATTCTGTCTGGACGAACCCAGAGCAGATCGTAGAGCGCTTCCTGCCAGGCTCACTTGAACTACCGATTGAGAAACACCGCTACAACTTCTTCTACGATTACGAATTCACCACACGCTCCACTTTTGAATCACTACTCTGTAACCCTGATAAGGTTGTGGAGGTGGATGAGGCTGAGGGTCGTGTTCCCGACGAAGTGAGGAATGTGAGGGAGATGCTCCACCTCGATTACGGTTCGATTGACTACTTCATGGTCGATGACAAGGCCTATGTGATCGATGCCAACAAGACTACAACGACCGGCGATAGCTGGATCGATGCCTATCCGGTCATTGCTGAATATATGCGCTGTATGCAACAGAAGATGATCGAGTTTGTAAAAGGTTAATAATGGATAACGCGGCTAAGAACAGGCTCAAAGCCGGTCTGAGTGGCGTTGATCATCCCGAAGGTTTTTTTCAAAGCCCAGAGTTGTTGGTTGATCTCTACCCCAGGCTCTTCAGCGAGAAACGTTTTACCGAGTGGCGACAACTCTTTGCCGACAAGGCTGTGATGGCACGTAGTGAAGCAGGTACCGAGGCGTGGGTCGAACCGATCGATGCCGCGCTACCGGAGCAGGAGGAGTATGGCGAAGAGAATAGCCGGTTCGAAGAGCTGTGGTTTAACACCCGCATTGAGCGTAGTGGGAATATTGCGGTGATATTTGCTAACTACCGTTTCACTGTCGACCATGAGGTGCGTGAAGGTGTCGATGTGTTAACACTGATCGGTGATGCTCGAGGATGGAAGATCGTCTCATTGGTCTACGAGCAGCACGCACTGCGAGAGATCAACTGCGAGTAGGTCAGCGCGCAGGGAAGAGTGCCACATCCTCGACGTCCAACCGGATCCCGATCGATTCTCCAACATTGTGATTGTGGTGGCTCTGCACCATACAGAGAATCTCCTGACCGCTCGGCAGTAGCAGGGTATAGAGATACTCGGCGCCGCGAAAATCCTTACCCTTCACCTCTAGCTGCAGTTTGCTCTCATCATCATGAATCACATCGTCGGGGCGCAGTAGCAGTTCCACATCGGCTCCAATCTGGCAAGAGGTCGGGACCGCTTCACCGATAATCCCGATTTCGGTCTGTACCCGTCCCCCATCAACAATCTGACCCGGTAGCATGACGCCCTGGCCGATGAAGCCGGCAACAAAGCGGTTGCTCGGGTTGTGGTAAGTGGTGTAACCGTTGGCCCACTGGTGCAGTCGACCCTCACCCACCACACCGATGGAGTCGGCCATCGCAAACGCCTCCATCTGATCGTGAGTCACCAGAATGGCGGTGATGTTGTCGCGCTTGAGCAGATTGCGCACCTCACGTGCCAACTGTTCCCGCAGTTCGGTATCGAGGCTGGAGAAGGGCTCATCCATCAGCAAGATCTCTGGACGTGGCGCCATCGCTCGGATCAGTGCGATGCGTTGCTGCTGTCCGCCGGAGAGCTGGTGTGGATGCACGTTCGCCAGATGTGACATGCCCACTAATGACAATAGCTCTTCGACTCGTGCGCTGCGTTCTGCACCGTTCATATGTTCAAGACCGAAGCCGACATTTTTCGCCACACTCAGATGGGGGAAGAGGGCGAACTCCTGGAACACCATGCCGATGCGGCGCTGCTCGGGTGATAGCGTTTGGCCGACGGCCGAGACGCTGCGCCCATGCAGATCGATCTCACCGCTGGAGAGCGGTTCAAACCCTGCAATGGCGCGCAGCAGGGAGGTCTTGCCGCAGCCGCTTGGCCCGAGCAGACAGCCGATCTCACCGGAGGCGAGTGAGAACGACACCCCTTCGATAACGGTTTTATTGCCGTAGGCGACGGCAGCGTCTCTTACATCAAGTTGCATCATGGTCTCTGGCCCTTGAGATGGAACGGCTGAGAAGAATTACGGGAACGATTCCGGCGACGACGATTGCAAGCGCAGCGGCAGAGGCGTCTGCGAGGCGCTCATCGGCGGCCAGCTCGTAGGCACGCACCGCCAGGGTGTTGAAGTTAAACGGACGTAAGATCAGCGTCGCTGGCAGTTCTTTAAGCACATCTACAAACACCAGCAGCAGGGCGGTGAGCAGACTCCCCTTGAGGATCGGAATATGGACCCTGCCGAGGATCGCCAATGGACGAAGGCCCATCGACTGCGCCGCCTCATCCATAGAGGGGGTGATGCGCTGCAGCCCGGTCTCGACCGCATTCAGAGAGACGGCGAGAAAGCGCACCATGTAGGCAAATAGCAGTGCCGCCACGGTGCCGCTCAGCAGCAGTCCGGTGGAGATATCAAACTCGGCTCGCATCCAGCTATCGAGGGCATTGTCGAACCAGCCAAAGGGGATCACCACGCCGACCGCAATAACAGTGCCCGGCACCGCGTAACCCAGCCCGGCACTGCGCACCGCAAAGCGTACCGGTCGGGTTGGGCGTAGGCGGCGACCGTAACCGAGCAGTAGTGCCAGAAAGAGTGCCAGCACGGCGGCGGCTGCAGCGAGCCCGACGCTGTGCAACACCAGCTCGGCAAAGCGCCCATCGACACTATCCTCAAAGGTTGCCACGGCCCAGAAACCGAGCTGTCCAGCCGGTAGGAGGAAACCAAACAACAGTGGCCCGAGGCAGAAGAACAGGGCAAAAAGAGATCGCCAGCCGTGCAGTGGGTAGCGTTTGATTGGCTGCTGTTTGTGCCCAGTGTGGTGATAGCGCGCCTGTTTGCGTGAGATTCGCTCCAGGCTCAGTAGCACAAAGACAAACAGCAGTAGGATCGCCGAGAGCTGCGCCGCCGCAGCGGCATTATCGAGTCCATACCAGGTACGGAATATGCCGGTGGTGAAGGTGGAAACACCGAAGTATTGCACTGTGCCGTAGTCGGCCAACGTCTCCATCAACACCAGTGAGAGACCGGCGACGATCGAGGGGCGGGCCAGCGGCAGGGCGACGCTGTAGAAGGTGCGCCACGGTCCCTTGCCCAGGCTACGACTCACCTCTGTCACACAGAGTGACTGCTCGATGAAGGCGGTGCGAGTCAGCAGGTAGACGTAGGGGTAGAGCACCAGTGCCAGCATGATCGCTGCCCCCTCAATGGAGCGTATCTCGGGGAACCAGTAGTCGCCATAACCCCAACCAGTCAGCTCGCGTAGTGCACCCTGTAGCGGACCGGCGAAGTCGAACATGCCGGTGTAGGTGTAGGCGATGATATAGGCGGGGATCGCCATCGGCAGTAGTAGCGCCCACTCGAACAGACGACGACCTGGGAACTCGGTCATCGTGACCAGCCATGCGGTGCCAACCCCCATTACCAATGTGCCGAGTGTTACCCCTACCATCAGCAGCAGCGAATTGACCACATAGTCGCGCAGTACCGTCTCAACCAGGTGATCCCATACCGCACCAGCGGGCACAAACAGGTTTGCCACAATGACAAAAACCGGCAGCGCCAGAATCAGGGCGGTGCCGGTTACGCTCGTACTCCAGTAGTTAAATCTAATCATCTAAATAAAGATGCCCGATAGCGCTCCGTCAGCGCTATCGGGCCATGCCTACATCCTGTTTGTATTACGGTTACTTCCAGCCTGCGCGATCCATCAGCATCACGGCGTTGGGGTTGAGATTTCCGAGCTGACTCAGGTTGAGCGTGTCGGCCTTGAAGTGGCCCCATGATTCAAGAACCGAGCTGGTGGCGATGTTATCACGCACAGGGTACTCGCCATTCTTCTCTGCATACCACTGCTGCGAGGCATCACTGGCAAGAAACTCGATCAGTTTGACCGCATTAGCACTGTTCTTGCTCGCCGAGGTGATTGCGGCACCGGAGATATTCACATGGGTGCCACGTCCATCCTGATTGGGCCAGAAGAGCCCCATCTTCCCTGCGGCAGCGCGCTGCGCCTCATCTTTGGAGGTGAGCATACCGGCCAGATAATAGGTGTTAGCCACGGCGATATCACACTGCCCGGCAGCCGCTGCCTTGATTTGATCGCGATCACCACCCTTGGGGGTGCGGGCGAGATTGGCCGCCATCCCCTTGGCCCAGGTCTCAGTCTCTGCTTCGCCGTTACTGGCGATCAATGAGGCGACCAGTGACTGGTTGTAGATATTGCTTGAGGAGCGGATACAGATTCGCTTCTTCCACTTCGGATCAGCCAGCGCCTCATAACTTGAAAGTTCTGCAGGATCGACCTTGCCCTTTACGTAGAGGATTGGACGCGAGCGTAGTGAGAGGCCATACCAGTGGCCCTCGGGATCGCGATAGCTGGCAGGGACCAGCTTCTCGAGCGTTGCCGAATCGAAGCTACGGGTGACACCAGCGCTCTTGGCGCGGTGCAGACGTCCGGCATCGGTGGTCAGCAGCACGTCTGCGGGGGTGTTGCGACCCTCGCTCTTGAGGCGTTTGAGCAGCGCATCGGCCTTACCGGTGACCAGATTGACCGTAATACCTGTTTCACTGGTGAAGCGATCGAGCAGCGGTTTGATCAGAGCCTCTTTACGTGCCGAGTAGAGGTTAACCTCGCCGCTGGCAGCGGCGGTCAGGGGGAGTGCCACGGCAGCGGTGGTGGCGAGCGCGGCGATCAGCTGTTTCAGGTTCAACATCTTCGTTTCCTCAATTTCGACAGTAGTTATCTTGAAATAGATACTATTGCGAATCGTTCTCATTTGCAATAGTGGGTTGAGTCTAGGTTTTTTTGTGGGAATGGATCGCTGTTCTGAAATGGCGTCGATGTCTCGGTTGTCATGCACAGAGGTGGTTGAATAGCCCCCAGTTTCGAATCAAGTAGAAAATGTTTGAACCGGGTATGGCGCAGGATAAGGGGCGCAGGGGTTTCGCGAGCATTTTGTTGTAGCAAACGGCTGTTACCGATCGGTCTGATCTTGATAGAGTGACGTAATGAAGCAATACAATTCTTGTTATCGGTACGCGCTGCTGCTGGGTATGTTGCTAATCGAGCCGATCGTGCAGGCGGCTGAGGTTAAGGTGGCGGTCGCCGCTAACTTCACCGACGTAGCACGAGAGCTTGTACCGCTGTTTAAGCAGACGACTGGACATACAGCAAGCATCAGCTTTGGCTCTACCGGCAAGCTATACGCTCAGATTGGAAATGGCGCTCCCTTCGGTGTCTTTCTCGCTGCCGATAGCGAGAGGGCGTGGCGTACAGAGGCGTCAGGGCTGGCCGTTGAGGGGACACGCTTTACCTATGCGGTGGGCAGGTTGGTCTTCTGGAGTTCCACTTCGGGCCAGTTCAATGAGGGAGAGTCCTATCTACGCTCGGCAAGCTTTAAGCGTGTCGCGATCGGTAATCCAAAAACAGCCCCTTACGGTCATGCAGCAAAACAGGTTCTTGAGCATCTGTCGCTCTGGAGTGAGGTGGAACCAAAACTGGTGCGTGGTGAATCCATTGCACAGACCTTCCAGTTCACCGCAACCGGAAATGTTGATGCCGGTTTTGTTGCGCTTTCACAGGTGAAGGGGTGGCGTGAAAGAGGCACACTTTGGACCATTCCCCAGAAGTACTACTCACCGATAGAGCAGCAGGCAGTACTGTTGAGCAAGGGCAGGGATAATCCAGCGGCAATCGCATTCGTAGATTTTTTGAGAAGTGTAGCGGCACGCAAGGTAATATCCTCCTACGGGTATGGCGTGGAGTGAATGCAGGCCTGGTGCTCTGTAATCTGCCGCCATTGTTAGCTTCGCGAATAACGATATCTTTATGAGGATGTTTAATGTCGTTTGATTGGCAACCGGTCTGGCTGACGCTGAAACTGGCGAGTGTCACCACAATTTTCCTGCTAATGATCGGCACCCCGATCGCCTGGTGGCTGTCGCAAACAGAGTCGCGCTTTAAACACGCCATCAGCGCTGTAGTCGCACTACCGCTGGTGTTGCCACCCACGGTGCTCGGCTTCTATCTTCTGGTCTTCCTCGGCCCCAATGGCCCCGGAGGACAGCTCACCCAGGCGCTCGGCATCGGCACGCTTCCCTTTACCTTTAGCGGTCTGGTCTTCGCATCGGTGCTCTATTCGCTTCCCTTCGTCGTACAGCCACTACAGAACGCCTTTGAGGCGTTGGGAAAACGTCCGCTGGAGGTGGCCGCCACACTGCGCGCATCAAAATCAGACCGTTTTTTCAACGTCGCCGTACCCTTGGCTCGGCCCGGTTTCCTCACCGCAATGGTGCTCGGTTTTGCACACACCGTCGGAGAGTTTGGCGTGGTGCTGATGATTGGTGGCAACATCCCAGGTGAGACCAAGGTGCTCTCGGTCGCCATCTACGACCACGTTGAAACACTTGAATATGGTCAGGCACATCTTCTCTCTGCCGGTATGATCGGCTTTGCATTCACAGTATTGCTGGCGCTCTACCTGCTGAACGGGCGAGTCTCTCGCGGTGAAGCTGGATGAGTGAGATCGAAGCACAATTTGATATGCAGCTCGGTGAATTCACTCTGAATGTTGAGCTGACACTACCGGGGCAGGGCGTCATTGCGCTATTCGGTGACTCCGGTTCAGGCAAGACAACACTGCTGCGTGCCATTGCAGGCCTGGAGCAGGCGTCGGGCAGCCTCAGCGTCAATGGTGAGGTGTGGCAGAGTGAGGCCCACTTCATGCCGGTACACCAGCGCCCGATCGGTTACGTCTTTCAGGAGGCGAGTCTCTTCTCACATCTCAATGTCAGGCAGAACCTCGCCTTCGGTCTAAAGCGCATCCCCAGGGCTGCACGTCAGATCGAGATGAGCCAGGTGGTCGAGTGGCTCGGTATTGAGCATCTGCTTAAACGTATGCCGCAGCACCTCTCTGGTGGTGAGCGTCAACGTGTTGCCATAGGACGTGCCCTACTTACCAGTCCACGACTGCTGATGATGGACGAACCGCTCTCGGCACTCGATGAGCGCAGCAAGCACGACATCCTCCCCTATCTGGAGCGGTTGCATGACGAGCTGGCGATCCCGGTGCTCTACGTCAGCCACTCGGTCAAAGAGGTTTCGCGCCTTGCCGACCACATGGTCTGGCTGGAGCAGGGGCGGGTGAAGGCGAGCGGTTCGCTGCAGCAGATGATGAGCAACCTGGAGCTGGCCATCTCCCACGAGGATGAGGCCTCAGCGGTGCTCGAGACCGAGGTGGTTGGCCATGACGAGGAGTACCAGCTCACCATCCTTGAGAGCCGCTTCGGCAAGCTGCAGGTGCGTCGCTGCGACAAGGCAGTCGGTGAGAAGGTGCGAGTCAACATACCCGCCAAGGATGTCAGCCTTAGCCTCGATCATGAGGAGCGCAGCAGCATCCTTAACATCTGGGAGGCCGTTGTTATCGAGGTGGCCGATGCCGGCCACGGTCAGGTGATGGCAAAGCTCTGCTGCCCGGAGAATGTGGGCAATCAACCGCTGCTGGCACGCATTACCCGCAAGTCACGCGACAAGCTCGACGTGAAGCTCGGTACACAGCTCTATGCACGGATCAAGAGTGTTGGTCTACTCGACTAGCTGTGGGTATAGATCACTGCCGATGTGCTGTTTTCAGTCTTTACTAAATTTGCCAGTTATCAGAACGCGGGTAACTACCGCGTAGAGTGTCGCCTCACAGATAAAATCGGCCGAAAAATGCCATTTTTTTGTGAAGACAGCAGGCCGTGTAGTGCGCTGCAGCGGCAGGTTCGAGTCGGTACCAAGGATGTGTTTAGTGTCGATCGAGATATCGGTAATTTAGTCAGCTGGAAAAGGCGTAGCGAGTAAACAGTGAATACTGTTTGGCAATACTCATGGGTGTGAAGTATCAAGTACGCTCGCTGATGATGCTGTGTATTTTTTCAAGGATGAGATTACGATCGCCCGGTTTGACGATAAAGCCATCTGCACCGGCGTGCAGGCTCTGCTCGACCAGCTCTCGTGAGTGGGCACCAGTCAACATGATGACGGGGATCGCGGCAGTTTTGTGATCGGACTTGATGATTTTTAGCGCCTTGATGCCATCGATAATCGGCATCTTATAGTCGAGTAGAACGATGTCAGGATTGATGATCGGAAGATTTGCAAGTGCCTGTGAACAGTCACTCGTGGCAATGATCTCGGTGAATTCGTCGTCGAGCATATCCGCTATCAGTTCAAGGTAGAGTTCATCGTCGTCGATAAACAGTGCCTTGATTCGTTTGGGTGTTGGACGAATCTTCTGCAACTCGGCGATATTTTCTGTGTAACTCATGTTGAACTCATCGAACCACTGCTCGTTATCGGTGAGCAGTTTTTCAAAAGCAGTGCCGCCCTCGTTGAGATTGGTTATTAACAGATCGTCAAAGCGTGATGTGATGAGGCTTGAATCGCCTCGGCTCTGACCACGCATCTCCTTCTCGAGCTGCTTAATGTCGTCTGATAGTCGGTTGGTAAAGAGGTGGAACTTGCGTAGCGAATCACGGCTCTGGCTGGTTCCCGTTTCGACCATTTTCCGGGTGAGATTGTTGAATTGGTCTACGCCACTCGATAGCTGCTCAAGACGACTGTTGAGTTGGCGGTGGTGGTCGATTCGATGACGTTCGAGTGACTGCTTTACTGACATGTGCAGGCGGTGAGGATCGTACAGTGGGCGATCGGCAACATAGTCATCGATCGAACCGCTCTTGAACAGTTGGTACGCCTTTTCAGAGTCCGAAGCTTTACACAGTAGGAGTGTCTGATGTGGGTGTTGCTGTATATGAGAATCGTGGCGGAAAAGTGAAAGGTAGAAGTGTTCGGCCTTTTCCACCTCCTCGAAGGCGAGCATCAAAATTGATGGGCGGTGCTCAATAAATAGCTTGACCCCGTCGCTCTGCTGATCTGTCATTAATACCGTGCCATGCTCTGCAATAAGGTGCTCCTGTAGTCGGGCAAGCTCATCAGGCGTGTCACCGACCATCAAAATATCGTTATTGATCTTGTTGCGTTCGTGAGCTTTCATGGCCGTTCCATTAATAGCATTGTCGCAAAGTTACGTCTTAGAGTAGCCGTATTGTCATAGCGTATCGATATATGTCTTAACATCGTCATATTGACTATGGAGTTGTGAGATGAGTGGCTTGATGCGGCTCTGGTCACCCTCTGTAGCGATCTTTTCGAGTTGTTCACAGGTGCTGGCAAGTGATGTTGCGCCTACCATCCCCGCTGAGGATTTTAACTTGTGAGCGATAAATGCGATCTGATTATTATCGTTGTCCGCGAACGCGACATCTATCTCTTTTAGTGATTCCGCACCATGACGGGCGAATTTTTTCAGATATTCGGCCTGTTTAATCTGTTTCTTACCAAACAGTTTCGATAGTGCGGTAGGGTCGATTGGATAGCTTTCCTTCTGTGTCTCTTCTACTGGGAGTGGGTGTGCCTCATTGCTTTTCTGAGGCGATTCTAATAATTCCATAGAGTCCAGTGCAAGCTGGAAATCAAAGTTTTCTATCTGTTTCTTCCGCTGACCGCCATGGATAGCGAAGCGAAGGCGGTTAGTCCGCGATAGTCGACGCCGTCTGCCTATTCGTAGTTGAGAGCGCGAGCGAACGACGAAGAGGGCTTGGACGCCCAAAACAAGCTTCCGCAAAAATAGCGACTCCCCGAAGGGTGTCGATTCTCTCTCCATAGAGCGCGGTAAGAGCCGGTTCCGCATCGTTAAATAGTGATATCGACCGAGCATCATCCTGGGCGATAAGGGTTCGGAGCTGTACGAGTAAATGATTTAATTCATCTGCGTCGACTTTCTCTGCATTGACAGGTGGTTGAGCATCTGGAAGGTTATTGATTGCATAGGCTAGTGTTTCCAGTGCGCTGCCTGCAGTGTCGACAAGCCGTTCTACCTCGCTCGCATCAAGCTCCTCTGAACTATCTCGTAGCAGCCGCTCAAGATCGGATGAGTGCTGTTGTAGTTCAGTCAGGCCCAGTGTGCCGGATGCACCTTTTATTGCATGTGCGATCTGTACCGCTTCATCTCGGTTGTCACTATTAATCGCACTGTTTAGTCTCTCAATGTCGCTTCCATGATTGGTGATAAAACCGTTAAGTAATCGAGCGAATGCTGACAGATCGCTTTTAACATGTGACATTCCGGTCTCGAGATTGAGGCCCGGAATAGTCTCGAGTCTTTGCTTTAGCGCAATGTCCACAGCGTTTGGCTGTGATGCTTTTTCATTTGAGGAGGTAGTTATGGATGGCTCCTTTTCAGGCAGCCATTTGCGTAGCATGACGAAGAGCTTATCCGGTTCTACCGGTTTGGCGACAAAATCGTCCATGCCGGCGGCCTTGCAAGCATTGCGATCATTCTCGAAGACGTTGGCTGTCATCGCAAGGATCGGCACACCTTCCTGGAGTTTTCCGGAACGTATCATGCGTGTCGCATCGAGCCCGTCCATCTCCGGCATCTGTACATCCATAAGGATTAAGTCATATCTGTTGTGATTACACTTGTTGACGGCGATGCGGCCATTTTCGGCAATATCCACGTCTATCTTCACGCCAGCCAGCAGTTCGAAAGCGACCTCTCGATTGATCTCGTTATCCTCGACAAGGAGGATGCGTGAGCCTGCGTGGTGGTTCATTAAATCCGCTTCAGCGTTCTCATCTGTCGGTTCCTGGCTGTTGGGCACGCCTCGGTGTCCGTGTTGGAGTGTTGCCGTGAACCAGAATGTGCTCCCCTCGCCCGGTGTACTGGTAACGCCAACCTCGCCATCCATCATTTCAGCAAGACGTTGAGTAATAGCCAATCCCAGCCCAGTACCACCATATTTGCGGGTTGTTGAGAGATCTGCCTGTTCGAAGGCGTCAAATAGGTGGGTGGCCTTAGATGGTTCAATCCCGATACCGGTATCTTCAACCTCAAACCGAACCACTACCTGTTCGTCATCTTCACTGAGCCTGGTCGAGCGGAGGTAGATGGTTCCCTGGTTGGTAAACTTAATCGCGTTGCTGGCATAGTTGAGTAGTGCCTGGCGGATTCTTGTTGGATCACCTCTCAGCCATATAGGTACGCTGTCCTTGTCGACTTCGATTGATATACCTTTCGACATGGCCGTCTCCCTGAGCATCGACTTGATATGGTCGAATATCGCGTCGAGATGGAAGTCGGTGTACTCAAGTGAGAGTTTACCGGCATCTATTTTCGAAATATCGAGTATGTCATTGATGATCGAGAGGAGGTGCTGAGCTGATGAATCAATTTTCTGCAGCCTTTCGATCTGCTGATTGGTGGGGTTAGAGCGCTGCAGAAGGTGGGTAAGACCGATGATTGCGTTCATCGGGGTGCGGATCTCGTGGCTCATGTTGGCCAGGAAGGTGCCCTTGGCCTGGTTGGCGTTTTCGGCGTGATTTCTAGCCTCATCGAGCTCGATCGTACGTGTTTCCACCAGTTCTTCGAGATGGTTGCGGTAGCTGTCGAGTTCATTGGCGATACGCTTCTTCTCGGTGATATCCTCTTTGACAGCCACATAGTGGGAGGTTGATCCGTCTGGACGGCGTATAGGCGTGATGATTGCGTATTCGACATATACGCTGCCATCTTTTCGCTGATTATAGAATTCACCTTGCCAACTATTGCCCTGCGTCAGGGTCTCCCACATCTGTTTATAGGTCGCTGTAGGTGTTTTACCCGAGTGAAGAACGCGTGGATTCTGCCCAATCACATCTTCGCGCTGGTAACCGGTGTTGCTTACGCTGACCGCCATGGATAGCGAAGCGAAGGCGGTTAGTCCGCGATAGTCGACGCCGTCTGCCTATTCGTAGTTGAGAGCGTGAGCGAACGACGGAGAATGCCTCGTTTACATATTCAATTTCAGCTTCGACACTAGTGATGGCGATGCTCTCCGGGCTCTGCTCGACCGCCTGAGCAAGGACAAGGATGCGCTCCTCTGCTTCGATTCGGTCTGTTATGTCGACAAAGGAGATAATGATCTCCTGTAGCTCGCCATTCTCATCGGTTTGAGGAAAGCCGTTTACCAGTACCCAAACGGTCTTCTCATGCCCCGGCTTGTTGACGCCGACCAGCATGTCCTTGAGGGTGGTATCGCTGGATTTGACGAGATTGACTGGATAGCTCTCAAGCGGCAGTGGTTGGTGATCTTTGTCGATAAAGTGCCAGGCGGGGTCGATGTCAGTTTTTCCCATCATCTGCTCGATAGTGAGGCCGAGCAGTTCACTCGCACGGTTGTTGCTCATCGTGATGGAGGTGTCGGGTGCATGCACCACAATTCCGGCGCTCAAGTTGTCGACAAGATTCTTCAATTTGGCTTCACTTGCGCGAATCTTCTCTTCGGCACGCTTTTGTTTGGTTATATCCTCGACACTCGACCAGATAAGCTGCTCATTACCCCTATTGAGAAGGCGCCCCTGCAGGCGTACGTTCCTCAATGAACCGTCCTTATGGAGATACTCCTTTTCGTAGGGGCCGTATCGACCGCTGGTGTTGAGTTGTTCGAGCTGCTTGCGCTCCTGTTCCGCGTACCTTTCGGGTGTGATATCCCAGTAGCTAAGCTTCAGAGTCTCTTCGACGTCTCGACCGATGATGTTGGCGTAGGCGGGGTTTACATCAACCAGTGAGCCGTCCATTTTGCAGAGTGCAAGTCCGGTGCTCGACTCCTCGAAGAGCATACGGCTGTGGTGTTCACTGCTGCGCAACGCCATCTCATTGCGTTTGTTCTCTGTTACGTCAATAATGCTGACAGGTATTCGTCTCAGATCATCTCCGTGCTTCGGTATCTGAAAGGAGATGATGGTGTCGATGTTTGTTCCTTTGAGTGTCCTGACGCTGGCCTCACTTCTGAATTTATCTCCACTGTCCCATATGGTGCAGAGTTCATTGATGAAGATGCCGATAGCATTGTGGCCGAAAGTTTTGTCGATGTTGTCACTCAACTCATTAAATGAGTCGGCATCAAATAGCTTTAGTGCGGCATTGTTGGCGTCGCGGACGCGTATGGAGGCAGCCAGGTTCCAAGTGAATTGTTCGTTTTCAGCCAAATGGGTTCGAAGATCAGTTATGCCTCTCTCTTTCAGATCTTCCAGTCTTCGGTAGATTTCGGATAGATCCTCATCGAAAATCGCGACCTCGGTGTTGTCGAAAATGTTTTTAAAGCGTCGGCGACCCTTCTGTATCTCGTTGATGATTTTGCCGCTGATGTTGTGAGTGATCAGCCCTCCAGCAAGGATAAGGAAGAAGGCGGCGACAGTTGAGATGACTGCGGCAGAGATAAATGGCGCGCGGATTTCATTGATGTCGATCTTGACTACGATTCCGAGGTTGTGGGTGGGTATCGGGTGGTAGGCGGCAACTACCTTGGTATTTCGATAGTCAAGACCGACCAGTGTGCCAGTGTTTCCTGAGAGCGCCTGGCGCATCGGTTCGGCGAGCGGTGAAGAGAAGGAGGTGGGGAAGGGTTCGTAGCGTCGGGACGATTTCTGACGGATGATGAACTCGATGTTGTCGCCGCTACGTTTGGCCAGGGTTATCTCCGAGGAGCCATGTTGTGGTGCAAGCCCATCCTTTACCTCCTCGATGGTGTGCGTGAATGGATCGGGGAATCTGCGAGTGTGTTCGCTGTCACCAAAAGAGTGGTGTTCGATATTCGATCTGGCGATACTGTCGATCAGTGTAGCGTGGCTGAACGCCGATTCCAGTAAGCGCCTCTCGACCTCTTTGAAAGATGAGTGGTAGAGAATGGTGATGACGATTAACATTACACTCAATGCGACGATTGTCATCACCACTAGAATCTGTACAAAGTGTTTTTTACTTTCAATAATGTCTGTGTGACTTTTATCGATTGGATGGCGATTATTTTTCTTTCGTTGGTGGATATTTGTGATCCACCACGCAATAAAGATAAAAGCACCGGTTGCGGCCAAGAGGGTCAGTAGTTGTTGAGTGAGGTCTGTTGGGCTCTTGTCCGGTGAGAGCCATTTTTGGTTCAATTCATCAAATTCAGTCGTGTTGAGTAACTGCCTCAGGGCGATGTCGATCACGGTAGAAAGTCTGGGGTGTTTTTGATTGATCGCTATAGCCCGAGATATGGTCTTTAACGGTTGTCCGATAACATGAATGATTTTTCTAAGACCTCTCTGGTCGAGGTTGTACCAGGTGACGCTCTCAGGGTAGATGAATGCTGCAATACGTTTGTCGAGCAGAGCCTGAAGCATGTCGGAGAAGGTCTCGAAGACAATGATATCGACACCCTTGAGTTTTTTTGCCTCAGTCTCGCCGACATTGTCTTTTCTGACACCAATGGTACGCCCGATTAGATCTTCATGATTGAGGATGGTTGTGTTTGTTTTGTGGGTGAAAACCGATATATTGAAGTTGTCAGTCGGATTACTGAAGCGTGTGAACGCTTTGCGTTCGTCCGTAATTCCCAAGTTTGGAATGATATGCGCATCGCCGTTTTCAAACTCTTTTAAGGCCTGAGTCTAGTCAGACGGTTGATAGGTGATCTTTATGCCGGCCCTGGTTGCCACCTCGTTCATTACCTCAATGGCAAATCCAGTCGGTTTTCCATCCTTGCCTGTTATGTAGTAGGGGGGGGAAATGTGCAGGATGTACCGCAATAATCTCCTTGGGAATGGCGTCGACTGTTTCTGTACGAATAGACGTCGTGGTGAGCTGCAGGGCAATAAAGAGGATGTGGAATAGCACCTGTATTCTTGCCAAAGGCCTCATCCGAAGAAAGGTGGCGGTGGATGATTTCAAGGTGTTATTCCTCTTTTGGTTGATTCAATGCCCGCGGATGTCGCTAACGTATCTCTACATCGTGCTGTTTAGGCAGACTGTGTCGCTCTGCAATATCAGTGAATTGGTCGAAACATTCGAGGAAGGCGTCGACAACATCGGGATCAAACTGACTACCCTTACCGTCAATGATGATCTCCCTTGTATCCTCATAGGACATCGCAGGTTTGTATACGCGCTCTGAAATGAGTGCATCAAATACATCTGCCAGTGCCATCAATCTTGCCGATATGGGTATTTCGTTGCCAGCGAGCCGATCGGGGTAGCCAGTACCGTCCCAGCGCTCGTGGTGCCAGTGTGCGATCTCCTTGGCGAGGGTTAGGAACTCTACGCTCTGCTCGACATCGTGCTCGGCGCTGTCGATAGCGTGGGCGCCATACTCGGCGTGCTTTTTCATTATCAGCCACTCATCCTCGCTGAGTTTGCCAGGTTTGAGAAGGATGTGGTCGGGGATTCCGACCTTACCAATATCGTGGAGGGGGCCGATTCTGTGAGCAGTTTTATAAAATTGTCGTTGATGATATTCCTAAAGCGTGGGTGGTCACTAAGATGCTGCGCAAGCAGCTGTACGTAGGATTGGGTTCGCAGGATATGATCGCCGGTCTCTGGATCCCTAATCTCGGCAAGGTGGGCCAGTGCTCTGATGCTGACATTCTGAATGGTCTGGTTTTCCGCCATACGGCGTTCAACTTCAGCTTCCAGGAATTTATTCTTATCGACCAGAAAGTCCTTGGCCTGTTTGACGAGGAGCTGGCTTCTAACGCGAGCTAATAAAATGGCAGGATTGATCGGCTTGGTGATGTAGTCGGCCGCCCCCATGGTGATCCCCTTCTCTTCATCCTCGTCGGCATCCATGGCGGTTATGAAAATGACCGGAATATCGGAGGTGGTTTCGTCTGCACGCAATTTGGACAGTACCTTGTGACCATCCATCTCCGGCATCAGGATGTCGAGCAGAATGAGGTCCGGCCGGGGGGAGGTCTGAGCGATCTGCAGCGCGCGCGATCCGGAGTTGGCTGCACGAACTCGGTAGTAGGGTTCGAGCGTTCCATTCAGTGCGGCCAGGTTAGCGGCTTCATCGTCGACAATAAGGATTGTGTCTCTGTCCATCCGAATTTTCCCTTTCGCTACCAATTGGCGGGCGTTTTGCCGTTTTAGGTGGGTGGCAGAAGCGGAATTTATCGATCAGTTGCCGTTGATCTTCAGCGTCACCATTAGCTTCTGGTCGCACTCGGCTTGCGGATCAGGCTGCCTCCCTTCTGCTGGAGTATACCGCTGATCTGTCCGAAGATATTCTTGCCCAGCTCCGAGGCGAAGTGGTCCATCTGGTAACCGGCACCAATGTTGCTCGGGAGCTTGTGGTAGAACATCGCTGGTTTATGGTCGGCCTTGCCGTCGTGCAGCATCGCTTTAGTGAGGTAGTCGACCGACTCGGTGCAGGCTTCAGCGGTAATCGAGGTCTGCACCGGTTTGTCGCTCTCTGTTTCGGTGTAGGGGGTGGTGCAGCTGACCAGATATCCTTCCGGTGCGCAGAGTGCGGCAGTGATGCGCTTCTCACTTTTGATCTTAGCCGACCACTGATCCTTGGTCTCATAACCGGCGGCGCTGGTGAGGCCGGGAAGGGTGAGTGCAGCAATCAGGGGCAGGGCAGCTGCAACGATCTTCTTCATGTGAACTCCTCAATGTTCGATGCGTTGTTATTGGTTTGAGTTCGATAGTTGCAGATATAGTTGGTCAGGGCAAAGTTTGATTTATTTGCAAGCCAGAGCAGGAATCGGGTGGCGTGTTGGGGTGGGCTGGGTGAGGCTAACTGTTGTATCGAATCAATCTTTTCGGGAGAGGCTGTGTGGACACACTGTCTGATCAGAGTCGCAGCTATATAGAGATCGAACGGGCCATCGCCTATCTGCGAAAACAAGCAATGGCACAACCGTCGCTCTCTGAAGTTGCAGTGGTGCTCGGAGTGAGCGTGTCGCATCTGCAGCGCACCTTTAGCAATTGGGCTGGCATCTCACCGAAGCGCTTTCTCCAGTTTCTGACCAAGGAGCACGCCAGGCAGCAGTTGCGCCAGTCACAGGCAGTGTTACAGACAACTATAGAGGTTGGCCTATCCAGTCCGGGCCGACTGCACGATCTGATGGTCACAACCGAGGCGATGACGCCAGGTGAGGTGGGCGCATTAGGTCAGGGTGTAACGGTGAATTATGGTGAGGCCAACACTCCCTTCGGCCGGGCAATGATCGGCTGGACGTCACGCGGCATCTGTAATCTCGCTTTCTGCGACGATGGTTGTGAAGCGTGGATTAAAGAGTTGGCCGCAGAGTGGTCGGCGGCGACACTCAGTAGTAACGATAGGGAGGCGGCCGATCTAGCCCAGCGGATTTTTGCCAAACCCTCACTCGATAAACCGCTACATCTCCTGTTACGTGGCACTAACTTTCAGATCAAGGTGTGGGAGGCGCTATTGAGCATCGGGTCATCCCAGCTCAGCTCCTACGGCGCCCTGGCCTCAGCGGTCGGTTCACCGCGTGCGCAGCGTGCCGTTGGCAGCGCGGTGGCGGCCAACCGGATCGGCTTCCTGATCCCCTGTCATCGCGTGATTCGTGAGAGCGGTGAGATTGGTCAATACCGCTGGGGCTCCGACCGCAAGGCAGCTATGGAGATGTGGGAGGCCGCGCAGTCAGCACTGGTGGAGTAGTGAGGGCAAGAGACGCAGATCGGCTGGCTGGCTAGCTATGTAGATAACAATCACCTCTTTGCAGAGTGCGGCTTGTTCAATCATCCAGGTCGAGTGGCTGGGTTACGCCGGGAATCTCCGCCTCCTGTATAAATTCGAGAAACGCCTGTGCGGCACGTGAAAGGCGTTTGCCCCTGCGGTGTACGGCGTGCCAGCGTCGGCTGATGGGAAAACCCTCCACATCGAGTACCACCAGTCGGCCTGTCTCCAGCTCCAGCTTGAGGCTGAAGGTGGAGAGGGCGCCGATACCGATGCCTGACATGACCGCCTGTTTAATTGCCTCACCGCTACCGAGCTCCATGTAGGGCTCAATGGAGACTCCCTTCTCTTTGAGCATCCGCTCGTAGGTCAAGCGAATGCCCGATCCCGCTTCACGGGCAATGACGCGCTCTTTGCTTAGTTGTTCCAGGGTGATGTTCTTCTTTTTAGCCAGCGGATGTTCAGGGTGGGCGAAGACCACCAGATGGTCGTCGAGGAAGGGGTGTGTCTCGATATCATCGCGCTGCGGCAGAGTGACCATGATGTAGAGGTCATCCTCGTTTGCATCGAGTCGCTCAATGATACGTTCGCGGTTACTCGCCTTGAGCTGTGGCACGACGTTGGGATGCTGGCGCAGAAAGGCACCGAGGTAGTTGGGCAGGAAGTACTTGGCGGTGGTCACGGCGGCGAGATTGAGCGGACCGGCAACCTCGCCGTGAATCGAGGCGAGCTCCTCTTCGAACACCGCCAGCCTCTCAAATAGATCGTGACAGGTGGCAAACAGCGCCTTCCCCTCAGCGGTCAGATAGATCTGGTTACCGACCTTTTCAAACAGCGAAACCCCCAGAATCTCCTCCAATCGCTTCACCTGAATCGACACACCGGGCTGGGTGAGGTGGATCACCTCGGCCGCCTTGGTAAAGCTGCGATGCTCTGCAACTGCTTGAAAAACACGCAGTTGCTGCAGGGTTGCTCTGATCATGGTTCCCTCAACTCATGAGGTCATTAACGATCGTTAATGGCGCTCATATTTACTATTAATTTCCATTATTTCGTGATTCAGCTAGATTTGCATCGTGTCTTAACCAAGCGCAGCGGTCAACGATAACCGCGCAATTTTTGTAGTTACAAGAGGAGCAACACGACATGGCTGAAAAGAGCTATAACGCGGGTGTAAAAGAGTACCGCGAAACATACTGGATGCCCGAGTACACCCCCAAGGATACCGATATTCTTGCGTGCTTTAAGGTTACCCCACAGCCGGGTGTACCGCGTGAAGAGGTTGCTGCCGCTGTAGCTGCTGAATCTTCAACCGGCACCTGGACCACCGTATGGACTGACCTGCTGACCGATCTCGATCACTACAAGGGTCGTGCCTACTCTATCGAAGACGTACCGGGTGATGACACCTGCTTCTACGCCTTCGTTGCCTACCCAATCGATCTGTTCGAAGAGGGTTCGGTTGTAAACGTAATGACCTCACTGGTCGGTAACGTATTCGGCTTTAAGGCGCTGCGTGCTCTGCGTCTCGAAGATATCCGCTTCCCTGTTGCCTATGTAATGACCTGTAATGGACCACCTCAGGGTATCCAGGTCGAGCGCGATCTGCTCAACAAGTACGGTCGTCCAATGCTCGGTTGCACCATCAAGCCTAAGCTCGGTCTCTCGGCCAAGAACTACGGTCGTGCCTGCTACGAGGGTCTGCGTGGTGGTCTCGACTTCACCAAGGATGACGAGAACGTTAACTCACAGCCCTTCATGCGCTGGCGTCACCGTTTCGACTTCGTTATGGAAGCGATCCAGAAGGCAGAGGCCGAGACCGGCGAGCGTAAGGGTCACTACCTGAACGTTACCGCGCCTACCTCTGATGAGATGATGAAGCGCGCCGAGTACGCCAAGGAGATCGGTGCTCCGATCATCATGCACGACTACATCACCGGCGGTTGGGCAGCCAACACCCAGCTGGCACAGTGGTGTCAGGACAACGGCATGCTGCTGCACATTCACCGTGCGATGCACGCGGTACTCGACCGTAACCCCCACCACGGTATCCACTTCCGTGTACTGACCAAGATCCTGCGTCTCTCCGGTGGTGATCACCTCCACTCAGGTACCGTTGTCGGTAAGCTCGAAGGCGACCGCGAGGCAACCCTCGGCTGGATCGACATCATGCGCGACTCCTACGTCAAGGAAGACCGTTCACGCGGTATCTTCTTCGATCAGGACTGGGGCTCAATGCCTGGCGTACTTCCTGTTGCCTCTGGTGGTATCCACGTGTGGCACATGCCCGCGCTGGTTAACATCTTCGGTGATGACTCTGTACTGCAGTTCGGTGGCGGTACGCTGGGTCACCCCTGGGGTAATGCTGCAGGTGCTGCTGCTAACCGTGTTGCGGTTGAGGCCTGTGTTGAGGCGCGTAACTCAGGTCGTGAGCTGGAGAAGGAGGGTAAGGAGATCCTTACCGCCGCAGCAGCACACAGCCCAGAGCTGAAGATGGCGATGGAGACCTGGAAGGAGATCAAGTTCGAGTTCGATACCGTCGACAAACTGGACGTTTCTCACAAGTAAGAGGGATAGCCCTCGGGCCAAACGGTTTGCGGCAAGCGCCGCTCCTACGCAGATGGTTTGCAGGACCATGTAGGAAGTTCACCCCCGACTGAACCGTTTGCGAAGAGGGCAACACTTCTACAGAACCGAATTTGAAATTAAATTGAGGAATTAATCATGAGTGATATGCAAGATTACAATTCGAGCCTGGCCGATAACGCCAGCCGCAAGTTTGAGACCTTCTCATACCTGCCGTCCATGGACGCGGATCAGACCCGCACACAGATCGAGTACATCGTGAGCAAGGGCTGGAACCCATCAATCGAGCACACCGAGCCGCAGAATGCGTCGGGTAGCTACTGGTACATGTGGAAGCTGCCTATGTTCGGTGAGACCGACGTAGATGCGATCCTGGCTGAGCTGGAGGCGTGCCACAAGGCGCACCCAGACAATCACGTTCGTCTGCTGGGCCTGGATAACTTTGCCCAGTGCGCAGGTGCCTCGATGGTTGTCTACCGCGGAGTCGCTGCATAAGCAGCCCCTGGGGTAGCTAGAAGAAGCCCCTGCCCGACCTTCGGTCAGGGGCTTTTTTATTAGGTGTGTGCAGTCAGTGTTGCTAAGAGAGTAGGCTTAACGCATTACCCGTTATTCACACCTAATGAGAGGAACAGAATCATGGCAAAACCAGACAAGTATGTAGGCATCAACAATGAGATTAATGGTGGCATGACCACCATCGGCAAGATCATTCGTGATGCGTGGGTATTTGGTTTACTACCCGAGTCAGAGACCTGCGAGGGATGGAACATCGCTGGAATCGACTCACTGCTACAGAAGGTCAACGCCGAATGGGACAAGTATGGCTGCCTGGTCAGCCACCTGCCCGAGGAGCTGGCCGAACGCCATAGCCGTATCCATGACGAGGCGCTCGCCAAGGCGAAAGCCGCCGGTTGGAACGGTGAAGTAGAGACCGACGACGAAGAATAAGTTTATCGAGAGAGAAGAGCCGCTATGACCGATATTACAGTTGATCCCGATCAGTACGTTATCAAGAAGGAACCCTACTACGAGGCGGTCGGCAGGGAGGTTGCGCTCTACGAGGCGGCCTACAACGCCCGCATGCCGATGATGCTCAAGGGGCCAACCGGCTGCGGTAAGTCGCGCTTTGTCGAGTACATGGCACACAAGCTCGGCAAGCCGTTGATCACCGTCGCCTGTAACGAGGATATGACCGCCTCCGATCTGGTTGGTCGTTTCCTGCTCGATAAGGATGGCACCAAGTGGCAGGACGGGCCGCTGGCCACCGCCGCTCGCATCGGTGCGATCTGCTACCTCGATGAGGTGGTCGAGGCGCGTCAGGATACAACCGTTGTTATCCACCCGCTGACCGACCACCGTCGCACCCTGCCGCTCGACAAAAAGGGTGAGCTGATTGAGGCGCACCCCGACTTCCAGCTGGTGATCTCCTACAACCCCGGTTACCAGAGCCTGATGAAGGATCTGAAACAGTCGACCAAGCAGCGTTTTGGTGGACTCGACTTCGACTACCCGGAGGCGGAGATCGAGACCGCGATCGTCTCCAAGGAGTCGGGTGTCGATCCTGTGACCGCTGGCAAGCTGGTACAGATTGCCCATCGTGCTCGTAACCTCAAGGGTCACGGTCTTGATGAAGGTATCTCGACCCGTCTGCTGGTCTACGCGGGTCAGCTGATCAGCAAGGGAATCGATGCCACCGAGGCGTGTTCGATGACCATGGTCACCCCGCTGACTGACGATCCCGATATGCGCGACACGCTCGACGCAGCGGTACAGACCTTCTTCGGCTAAGCGATAACGGCTGCCGGGGTACGGTATTCACATCGGCCGGTGCGTTATAGCGCATTGTCTCTCCGTGAATAGCGCGCCTCGGTAGCGAGGCTGCAACGATGAGCATTAACCTCGAAGATTACGAAGAGTTTCTGCAGGATGCCGCACCGGAGGTGCGCGACGTGCTTGATGGCACCTTCCAGGAGGCGGCTCGCATCATGTCGCCTGCCGGACTGCGGGACTATATGGATGGCGCCAAGGGGCTCTGCAATCTGGGGCGCGGCAGTGATGTCGTTATCACCTACCTGCAGGAGATGCCGCAGGTTGCCAAGGAGTGTGGCGAGGATGTGATTCCCGATGTGATCACCGCGGCGATGAAACTCGCCTCGATGGTCTCCGGTGAGGTGGTTGGCCTGCTCTTTAGTAGCCTGCCCTCCGCCGCACGTAATCTCGGTGATGCCGAGCTGCTACGCGGCTACCTGACCCTGATCCACCAGCTCTCTGGTACCGCTGCACGCGGCCTGCGCCCGATGCTCAACCATATGGATGAGCTGCTTTCGAAGCTGACCATCAGCGGCCTGCGCCGCTGGGCCAACTTTGGTGCCCAGGCCTACCGCCGCGATTTCAACAACCTGACCGCCTACTTCAATCTTGAATCGGCTGATAGCAAGGCGATGCTGCAGAAGGAGCGCCGCGGTGTACTCTTTATCAGGGTGCAGCGTAAGCTCAACTTCTACCTGCGCGCACTCTGGGGCCGTGATTTCTTCCTGCGTCCTACCGGCGCCGATTACACCGACTTCAAGCCCTACATCGAGAGCCGCATCTTCCATATGCCGGATGCGGTCGATGATCTCGGCGAGACCAGTGGACTGGAGCTCTACCGCGCTACCGCCGCACATATGGCGGCACATATGTCCTACACTACCAAGCCGATCTCGGCCGAGCAGCTCAGCCCGGCACAGATGTACTTTATCGGCATGCTCGAGGATGCTCGTATCGAGTACAAGGCGGTCAACGAATTCCCCGGTCTGAAGAAGCTGTGGGGAACGCTGCTCGCCCACGACTATGAGACGGCGGTTGAGCATCCGACCATGGAGCTTCTGGAGGATGTGGCGCAGATGCTGCTCGACAGCAACGCCTCTTGCGGTGATGAAGAGCTCAACGCCTTCGCCCAGCGCTTCCATGAGCAGGTTGTCGAGAAGCAGGACGACAACAGCTTCTCCTGGCACATGGGCATGGAGCTGTTCAACATCTTCTCCGCCCGCAAGGAGGTGCCGAGCCTACGCATCCTTGAACGCAACCGCATCTCCTACCGCGACGACAACCGCTTTATCTGGGAGTTCGAGGAGTTCGACTTCAACCTCGGTAAGGAGTACATCCCCGCCAGCCAGCGTCAGGTGCGCAAGCGGATGAGTGTCATCGAGATGGCCAACGAGGTCGACTGTGAGCTGGCCGGTGACGATGCGCAGGAGATCTGGACCTGCGATACGGAGATGTACCCCTACGAGGATGATCTCAGCGAGAACCAGAAGAGCTTCAATGACATGTGGGGCAAGGAGCCGGTCTCCGAGCCGTTCCACTACCAGGAGTGGGACTACCAGATCCAGCTGGCGCGGCCCGACTGGTCAACAGTCTATGAGCGCCGCCAGCCGAAGGGTGATGTCGATGACATCGAACAGATCCTTACCGACTACAAGCCAATTGCCCATCGCATTAAACAGATTATCGATCTGCTCACCCCCGAGGGTGTGCAGCGGGTGCGCAATATGGAGGATGGTGACGAGATCGATCTCAATGCCGCTATCGATGCGATGGTTTCGATCCGCATGGGCGAGCAGCCCAATCCACGCATCACCATGCGCAACGTACTGAAGAATCGCGACCTCTCGGTGGTGGTGCTGCTCGACCTCTCCGAGTCGACCAACGAGAAGATGGCTGGATCGGACAAGACCGTACTGGAGCTGACTCGTGAGGCGGCGACACTGGTCGCCACCGCCATTGAAGGTATCGGCGATCCCTTTGCACTGCACGGTTTCGCCTCCGATGGGCGTCACGATGTGCAGTACTACCGCTTCAAAGACTTCAATCAACACTTCGACAATGAGGCAAAATCACGCCTGGCAGGAATGAAGGGTGGTCTCTCGACCCGCATGGGTGCGGCACTGCGCCACGCCGGTCACCACCTGCTCAAACAGCCTGAGCGTCGCAAGCTGATCCTGTTGGTCACCGATGGTGAGCCGGCCGATATCGACGAGCGTGATCCGCAACATCTGCGCCACGACACCAAGAAGGCGGTCGAGGAGCTCTACAGTCACGGCGTGCTCAGCTACTGCCTGACACTCGATCCCAACGCCGACAGCTACGTTAAGCGCATCTTCGGCGAGAGCAACTACACCATTATCGACAATGTCGATCGTCTACCGGAGAAGCTGCCGACCCTGTTCGCCAGCCTGACCAGTTAGGAGGTTGAGTATGAAGAGTGCAGAGAAGTATGTAGGCATTCACAACGACCGCAACGGCGGTATGACCGAGATGGGCAAGATCATCCGTAACGCCTGGATCTTCGGCATGATCCCCGAGCGCGAGAGCTGCGAGGGGTGGCCCGCCACCGGCATCAAGAAGCTGTGGCGTCGCGTCGATGCCGAGTGGGAACAGTACGACTATATGGTCGGCAATCTGCCCGATGATCTGCGTCAGCGTTTCAGTCGTATCCACAGCGAGGCGGTCGAGCGCGCCAGAGAGAGTGGCTGGGAAGAGGGGTCCGAACTCGCCCGCGTGGCGTAGTCGACGAGTGGCGGCCTGATGTATACCCGCCACAACGAGGTGCCCGTCTATGCGACTCGTGATGGTGAGATCAATGCGCTGCACTACAGCACCGTACAGACGGCGTTCAAGCGACTCGGTGAGGAGATCAGGCTCTCGATCCCAAAGCTGAAGACGCTCGATCTTATCCTGCAACGCGATGCCTGGATCGTCGTCGATCGCGCCTTCAACGATATTCCGGTGGTGGCGTGGACCGATTTCGAAACTCGACGTGAGGCGATCCATCTACCGGTGAAGTGTCAGCTGCGCTACTTCCACGCCAATGCCGTGATGATCAGAAACCGGGTGTTGGAGGCGATGGAGATGCTGCTGGGCGAACAGCTTGAAGAGGAGAATGGATCGCATGATGTGATCGATTTTCCTGACAAGGAGTAGTTAGGTAAACAAAATTTGAGGTCGCGTGCGCAACGCACTATCAGCACGCGAAAGCAATTTTGAACGGAGGTGCAGAATGCCGCAGTTACCCAGCGGTAAGTACGTGGAGATCATGTCAGAACGGGCGCGCTACCATGCGCGTCGTCTGAAACTGCGTGTAACCAGCACTACCCCCCACCGTCAGCTCTACCCGCTGGTCGATATTCTGATCGACCCCACCAATAACACGCACGGCTGTCGTGGCTGCACCACCTTCTCCGGCCACACGCTCGCCGATCATGAATGGCTCGATCAGTTCGAGGAGGGTGACCGCCGCTGGTTTGCAAACTGGCTGCGCGAAGCTCCCCAGAGGCGGGTGATTGAGCAGGCGCGTACCCGTCTGTTGGCAGCGCGCAGCACCGCCAGTGAAGAGGTGCATGACTACCCCAGTCAGCTCTATAGCCAGCTTCGAGATCGTATCGAGGCACTGCCGCAGCAGCGAGCCAGTGCTGAGCAGTGGCAGCGCACCCTGCTCAACATGCGCCGTGACGGGTTGCGCCGTGAGGAGCTCGACTGGTCGAGGCTGCCGGAGTTTCTCTCTGAGCATGCAGGGGAGGCGGGCATCGATAAAGCGGCGCTACTCGAATCGCTCGACTTCACACAAATCGTGCCGCGACTGAGTAACGATCTGGAGTGTGACCTTGAGGCCCATCTTCCCTTTACCGAGGTGGCAAAACGCATTCCGACCTACCAGCTGCAGATGTCTGGTTACCCGATCGATGATCAGGATCTCTGTGTGGTGCGCTACCGATGTGAGTCGCCCAGCTACCGTATCGGAAGTGTGCGGCCGCATGGACGCGCACTTCACGGTAGTGATCAGCCGCGCTGGTTTCTGCTCGCTCCCTACGGCAAGGTGGTGACCGATAGCGAGAACAGTGCGCTGTTTTTCCCCACCAGTGAGGCCGCGCTGCAGGCGGCCGATAACCATGCCCGCAGCAGCCATCGGCTACGCCCGGCACTCACCTACAGCAAGCCCTACGAATATATGAGCCTGCACGGTGGCGAGGCGTATCGAGAGTGGCTGGTGACGCTGCCAGACTACCACCGCTCCCACTTCACGGCCCACTACCATGAGCGCAATGTACTGCTGCATATCCGCACCAAGATTCGCCACAGCGAGGATGGTAGCAAGGTGCTCTTCATCGAAGAGCTACAGAGCGACTGGCAGCAGGCGATCGCTCAACACGGACTGCATAGTGGTATTCCGTTGGCACCTTTTCGCAAGGAGTGGGCATCACTGGCGCTGAAATTGATGTTGATGCATGTGGTGAAGAGCGATCTTGACGGTATCGCCTGGGCCGATGGTGCGGTGCATGCACTGCGCTACGACCGTGAAATGGGGCCGTTGATGCGACTCTACGATCAAGAGATCCCGCAGATACTGACCCGGCTGGCCAAGCCGTGGCAGGCGAGTGTTGAGCGTGCCTATTTTGAGACCCGTAGCCCCTGGTTGCATGCGGCGCGGTGCGATGAGTGCTGGAAGGTTGAGGGCGGCGCCGGCAAGTTCTCCACCCGTCCTCGTTATGACAAGAGCGAAGCACTGGCACTGATTCAGCGCCATACCAAGGCGCTCAGCATGAGTCTGCCGATCCTGCGTCTCTCTGCTGAGATGAAGAGGCATATCGCCGAGCACGGCCTGCCGCTATTTGGTGAGCAGACGAACAAACCAACCCCCTTAACTGATTGAGAGATAGCGATGCCACTGGTACAGATGAAGGACATGCTACGCCACGCCTACGACAACCAGTACGCGGTTGGCGCCTTCGACGTGGTGAGCCTGGAGCTGTTGCAGGGGGTGATCCACGCCGCCGAGCAGTGTCGTGCACCGGTCATTCTCGGTCTGGCCGAGCCGCATCTGCAGCACTTCGATATCGAACTGCTCGCCCCTGCGGTGGAGGCGGCTGCACGGCGTAGCAGTGTGCCGGTGGCGATCCACTACGACCACGGTAGTGGTGTGGAGGGAGCGGTGAATGGTGTTCGCCACGGCTGTAATGGTGTGATGTTTGACGGCTCTCACATGCCGCTGCAGGAGAATATCGAGACCACTAAGGCGGTGGTGGCGATGGCGCATGGCATCGGTGTGCCGGTTGAGGCAGAGCTCGGTTACATCCCCGATAATAGTGATGAGCTGGTCTTTACATCGGTGGAGGAGGCACGTGGTTTTGTGCGTCTTACTGGGGCCGACTTTCTTGCCGTCTCAATCGGTACCGTACACGGGCGGCTGGTTGGTAAACCGCGCCTCGACTTTCAGCGTCTGAAGCAGATCAACAAGGCACTACAGATCCCGCTGGTGCTGCACGGCAGCTCTGGTCTTAGCGATGATCACTTTCGCAAACTGATCGCCAGTGGCATCGCCAAGGTCAACTACTTCACCGCCATTACCGATCGTGTAGCAGAACTGCTACGCAATAACGCCAAGGATGCCGATGACAACTACCTGAAGCTCCACAGCGGCGTCAGAGAGAGTGTGGAAGAGGAGGCGGGTCGACTGATGCGCGTCTGGGGCAGCGCCGGTCGCGCTGCAGAGGTGATGGAGCAGTGCCAGCCGTGGCACGGCATTGAGTACATGCTCAAGTTCAATCTCCCCGGCGTCGATGCCGAAGAGGAGGAACTGATTACCCGCAAGGGCAGAAAGATCCTGATGAAGATCCCCGGTGTACGCGAAGTGATGGTCGGCAAGGCCTACAACGATAGCTCGTCACAGCGCCACTGCTGGCAGCTGCGTCTGGCCAGCCCCGCCGTGGCTGAGATACTTAAACGTAATCACGATTTCCTGGGATTTAGTCGACGCTACCTACGGGATGAAGCGACCGAGCTGACAGGGGCTGGTTATCAGCAATCGAAGGTGGCTTGAGACAGGCGCTCTATTAAAGAGGGTGGGGAAGGTTAACTAACGATCCTCTTCAATCGTCCGGGTACGAGTAAAGACCTGTGGTGTAATCAGTGCGTACCCTTGCTGCTGCCAATGCACCAGTTCAGGAAATGCCGAAGGGACAACTTCGATAAATTCATAAAAATCGGCAACCTGATAGTCATAATCGGTAGCAGCTAGATTACATACCTTGAACTCCACACCCAGAGCGGCGTAATAACGCATTCGCTCGACCGCTTCCTCATACTGCGCATAGTTCTTCTTCGCCACCGTCGCGATCTCGGTGCCGTGGATCACCACCTTGATATCCATAAACTCCGGCGCGTAGTTATAGGGTGCTTCAGTGAGGGGATTGATCAGCGAGCGAATCCAGTAGAGCGCCGAGTTGATCTTCTCCGGGTCATCCAGGTAGAAGTCATAGACCACCTTTGGCTCCTCGTAGGGTGGCTCGACATAGCGGGCGCTCTCTTCGGCCAGAGTGAGGCCTGCGTAGAGAGTGATGAGCGCGATCAGAATAGTCTTCATTGTCAGCTCCTCACAACATCCCCTGAAACTAATTACTGCTATCGAAGTTGACGGTTTTATGGCTGCCGTCACAGAAGGGTTTGTTCTTCGAGGCACCACAGCGACAGAGTGCAGCGTTGGTGCCGCTCCAGGCGCTCCGACCACTGCTACTGAGAATGGAGAGATTGCCGTCGATCAGCAGAGGACCGTTCGGTAGCGCCTTGACCGATAGCTTTCCGCTGGTTATCTCCAGGGCTGTTCCCTGTTCACCCACGGCACCGAAATCGTGGAAGCTGATGTTCTCGTGCTGGTTGTCGCAGAAGGGTTTGTTCTTCGACTTTCCGCAGCGACAGAGTGCAGCCCGGTAGCGGACGCCAGGCATATCGTCGCCAGCACCCTCAATATCGAGATCACCCTTAAGAAAATAGGGGCCGTTGTAGGAGACCAGCAGGGTGTTCTCATCAGCGACAGTTTCGGTGGTGCTCCCGTCCTTCGTCTCGTAGGTCAGCGCCCCACTCGGACAGCGCTCAATCACATCGACCACATTGTCGAGATCGACCAGATCGGGTTTACACCAGGGTTCACGTCCACCCTCAAACAGCTCACCCTCCGCCTGACCGCACTCGCCCATATGAATACAGAGCCGACTGTCCCACTCCACATCAATCTGGGTGCCGGGGAATTTGAATTTGACGCTCTCACTCATCTCGTCGGTCTCCTGTGTGGGTAGCCAGCAACAAGGGATATAGGTGAGTAAAGCAGAAACCCGACTAAATTCATCATGAATGCGTATTCAGGTGATTCTGTCAGGCGCGCCTGTGGGGCCAAACAGCTGAACTGGCGGAGGTGGCTCGGTGATCGGAGTCAGTAGTGACTCCGCCCCCTAAGAGTGGAAGGTATACTCTCACTATTCTATTAACTCCCAGCAGAAGCAGACCGCAACGTGGCAGAACCCCTGATTGCGCTGGTCGATCTGGATGCATTCTTTGCACAGATCGAGCAGCTCGAGAATCCTCAATATCGTGGCAAGCCGGTCATCATCGGTGGCCGCCCAGGCGGTCGTGGTGTGGTTGCCACCGCCTCCTATGAGGCGCGTACCTTTGGGGTTCACTCTGCGATGCCGACCAACACCGCCTATCGCCTCTGCCCCGATGGCATCTTCCTACGCGGCGATATGGCCAAATACTCAGACTACTCGCGGCGTATCTTTGAGGCGCTACATGACGTGACGCCAGTCGTAGAGAAGGCATCGGTTGATGAGTTCTATCTCGATCTCTCGGGGATGGAAAAGTTAAGCGGTTCAGCAAAAGAGATAGGGACACGATGTAAGGCGGTCATTAAAGAGGCGACTGGTCTCACCTGCTCGATCGGTATCGGTCCAAACAGATTAATAGCTAAACTCGCCTCGGAATATCGAAAACCGGATGGTCTGACCGTTGTTAGTAAAAACCAGATCAACCGCTTTCTCGATGCACTCCCACTCAAGGCGATGCGGGGGATCGGACCCAAGACCCTTAAGCGCATTGCCAAACTGAATGTGGAGACCATCGGACAACTCAGAGAGCGCTACACTCTCGAAGCGTTAAAGCAGGCAGTAGGAGAGCGTACCGGCAGCACTCTCTACCACCAGGCACGAGGTAGTTACCCGGAACGAGCCGCCACCCATAAACCACAACACTCCATCTCGAAGGAGACCACCTTCAGCGAAGACATCAGCGATCCGCAGCAGCTAAAGCAGGTCATGCAGAAGCTCGCCTTTAACGTGGCGCGCTCTTTAAGGAAAAAGGGCAAAAAAGGGGGGGTAGTAAATATCAGGGTATGCCTGGGCGATTTCTCTACCTATACCCGCCAACAAAAATTAACGAGGGCAACCGATAGTGATGCCGAAATCGCAAGATTTGGCTGGGAGCTGTTTAAGCAGAATGATTATGTGGGAAAGGCACTAAGGCTGATTGGAATCGGAGTGGTGGTCGCAGATGAGCTACCAGCCATGGAAGAGAGTGAAAATATTCAGATTGATCTGTTTGCACAAAATGGCGTGAAAGAGACAGATGACGTTAAGAGTGATGGTGTGGTGACCACAGCCATGGACGAAATCCTCGACAAATTTGGCGAGGGTTCGATACGGCGTGGTGGTAGGTAGAATTTACCTATAAGGGCGCTGAACCCACATTCCTTCGCTGACCGCCATGGATAGCGAAGCGAAGGCGGTTAGTCCGCGATAGTCGACGCCGTCTGCCTATTCGTAGTTGAGAGCGCGAGCGAACGACGAA
>NZ_MPRL01000057.1:0-37970 GCF_002020875.1 Solemya pervernicosa gill symbiont
TCTTCGTCGTTCGCTCGCGCTCTCAACTACGAATAGGCAGACGGCGTCGACTATCGCGGACTAACCGCCTTCGCTTCGCTATCCATGGCGGTCAGCGAGACTGCCCGCTGAGTTGCTGAAGAGTATCTATGAGCTCACCCCCTCTGAGATTCGTCTGGCAGAGTCTATCGTCGATGGCCTCACCCCTGCCGAGGCGGCCAACAGATTCCATGTGAGCGTCAATACCACACGCAGCCAGCTGCGCGCGCTCTTTGCCAAGACCGACACCCAACGTCAGGCCGAGTTGGTACGACTTCTCTCCGGACTGACGTAACAGGAATGACCATGACGACACTGATACACACCATCAAATTGCCCGACGGACGCCGACTGGAGGTTCTGGAAGAGGGACCTGCCGATGGCAGGCTCTGTATCTATCTACACGGCACTCCTGGCTCAGCAAGAGACCACCTGGGTTTTGAACCGCTCTACCAGGAGCTGGGGCTGCGGATGATTTCAGTCAACCGGCCCGGCATTGGCAAAAGCAGCTTTCAGAAAGGATCAACTGCCGTTAGCTTTGCTGATGATCTACTGCAGCTATTTGATCAACTGAGCATCGACCGCGCCGATATTATTGGCTTCTCTGCTGGAGGGCTATATGGCTGTGCCTTCGCAGCTAAATACCCGGAACGCATAGTACAACTCAATCTCTTCTCGAGTGTTGGCCCCTACGACAACCCTGAACTTCACGCAAAACTATCCGACGTAATACGTCCACTTTACGATACAGCAGTACACAATCCCGCCGCATTGCTGGAACAGCTCTCTGGTCTAACCACGCCAGAAGCCATTATTGCACTTCTACAGTCAGCCACCTCTGCCAGCGACCACGCCGTCTTGAACGCAGAGCAGACACGACCTGGGTTTATTGCGGCATCAGGTGACGTATTAAAACAGGGACTTGAGTGGTGGGTTCAGGAGATTGCCAACATCGCCTCACCCTGGGGTTTCTCTCCCAGTGAGGTCACCGCAAAGACACGGCTCTGGCACGGCACCGATGATCTGGCTGTGCCTATTGAGAGCAGCGAATACCTTGTCGCTGCGATCCCATCGGCCACGGCAAATTACGTTGAGGGAGCTGGCCACTACTTTTCACATGCACAGTGGCCAGAATTGCTGCGAGATATTGCCTAACAGACAGGGGTCGGAGTCAATGCTGACTCCGACCCCACCCGACCCAATCTTCTAGCTTTGCCCTGCCAGCGGCGGATGGAAGATCATCTGCACCGTATTGCCATCGGGATCGAGACAGTAGAAGCTGCGCGCACCGTCGCGGTGGGTACGTGGTTCAGTCTTCATCTTCACTCCATTAGCGCGCAGGAACTCGAACCAGTCGTCGACGTCCTGCATCGTCTCGAGGATGTAGCCAATATGGTCGAGCGATTGATCGCCGCTGGTGTCGTAACCTTCCGGGGAGCTGTGCAGGGCGACGTTGTCGTTGCCTGAGGTGAGGTAGACGTTGTTGGCGTCTGGTCGCCACTCAACCGTCATCCCCAACAACTCGACATAGAAGTGTTCCGCTGCGCCCATATCAGCCACATAGAGCGCCACATGGCGCATACCGCTGGTGGGGTTGGGACGCTTCATGCTCACTACGCAACAACCTCGTAATCGTGTGAGATCTCCACACCTGCATTGCCGAGCATGATAGAGGCTGAACAGTACTTCTCGGCTGAGAGCTCTACCGCCTTCTGCACCTTGCCATCCTTAAGCTCGTTGCCGCTGACGATAAAGTGGATATGAATCTTGGTGAAAACCTTGGGTTCGCTCTCAGCGCGTTCGGCCTCGATCTCTGCCACACAGTTGGTGACATCCTGGCGCGATTTTTTGAGAATATGGATCACATCAAATGAGGCGCAGCCCCCCATACCCAGCAGCAGCATCTCCATCGGACGCACACCCAGGTCACGGCCGCCATGCTCGGGTGGCCCATCCATCACGACGGCATGACCACTACCCGATTCACCGACAAAGGTCGCCTCTTCAACCCACTTGATTCTCGCCTTCATAACGCTTGCTCCCGCTTTCTGAGACGGCGAAGCGTATCACAGTTCGACAAGCCGAGGCCCTATACCATAAACTGCAAAGACTCCCTCATGGAGATGGGTAAATAATGACAAAATTGATTCCACAGGACACCGGAAACCCGGTCATCGACCGCTTTCTCGAGCACTGCCACAAACGCCGCTATCCGCCCAAAACGGTGATCATCGTCGCAGGTGACAAACCCGACGTGCTCTACTACATCGTCGAAGGGTCGGTCTCGGTGCTGATCGAGGACGATGATGGTCGCGAGATCGTGCTCGCCTACCTCAATCCCGGTGATTTCTTTGGCGAAATGGGACTGTTTGACGACAGTACCCGCAGCGCCTGGGTGCGCGCCCGCACCGAATGCACGCTGGCCGAGATCAGCTACAACAACTTCCGTCAGCTGGCGATGGACGATTCCGACATCCTCTTCGCCCTCTCTTCACAGATGGCAACCCGACTGCGTAATACCAGTCGCAAGGTAAGCGACCTTGCCTTTCTTGATGTCACTGGACGTGTTGCTGGCACCCTGCTCGACCTGGCGCGCCAACCCGATGCACTGACTCACCCAGACGGCATGCAGATATCGATCACCCGCCAGGAGCTGGGAAGGATTGTCGGCTGTTCACGAGAGATGGTCGGACGTGTAATAAAGACGCTCGAGGATCAACACCTGATCTCGGCCAAGGGCAAAACAATTGTTGTCTACGGAACGCGCTGAGTCGTAACCTGAAAACACACGGCTACTAAGATACCGGCAGCTCGAAGTAGAAGGTTGTACCGTCACGACCAGCGCAATCGAAGTCGATTTCACCCCTGTGCGCCTCGATGATCACCCGGCTGATATTGAGTCCGAGCCCGGTGCCATCGGGGCGCTCAATCGAGCTATCGCCCTCACGGGCAAAGCGCTCAAACACCCGTTCATGGAACGCCTCATCAATGCCTTCACCATGGTCGGTTACACTCACCCGAACACGTTCGCCCTTCACGCTGATAACGATCTCAACCCGGTCATTCCGCGCACCATACTTGGCGGCATTTGAGAGCAGGTTTGTCATCACCTGCAAGATGCGATTTCCATCGACCTCAACCTCCACTGAATCGGGCGCCTCAAGCAACACATACTCGGCGCCAAAGCGTTCACCGTAGCTATGGTTGCTCTCGATTGCGCGTCGCACCAGCATGACAAGATCGTGCCTACTCTGCTCCAGCTCCATCTGACCCGATTCGATCTTCTTCAGATCGAGAATATCATTGACGATACCGCTCAACCGCTCACTATTGTTCAAGGCGATATCCAACAACCCCTTCGCCTTCTCCGACACTTCCCCCGCCACACCGTTGATCACCAGTCCCAATGAACCGCGAATCGAGGTCAGCGGGGTGCGCAGTTCGTGGCTCACGTTGGAGAGAAAATCATCCTTGTGCTGCTCGGCCATACGGCGACGCTGCTCGGCACGTCCCAACGAGTAGAGCATCGCCATTACCACAGCCGAGAAGAGCAGCAGAATCACCGCCATCTGCAATAGCAGTTGTTGCCGGTAACTGGAGAAGAGCTCGGGGTCATGCATGTCGACCGCCTCCCAGGCGGTCCCCGGTATTGGGATGCGCTTCATAATGCGACTGCGCTCTTCAGCGCTGAGTCGATAGTCGTGACGGTCGAGATTGATACGTGGTCCCTCGGCCGTCACCTCAATAAGATCTTCTCCCGAGGGGTAGATCAGCATCAGGCGATGACTGGGGGTCTGGGTGCTACGCAGGATGCCGCCGAGCAGATCGGCGTGAAATCGGGGAGTCGCTATTTTTGCGGAAGCTTGTTTTGGGCGTCCAAGCCCAAGCAAGCGGCAAATACTTAACGCGACCGTTTATGCCTACGGCGCCCCGCTATCCATGGCGGTCAGCGACTGATGAAAAGCGCACCGCGTTTTCCACCACTCTCAAAGGGCGCCATGATGTCGAAATGGTAGACATCGATGTGGGGATGGATTCTCAGGGTGTAGCTACCATCGCGAATGAAGGTGCTGATATCGTGCCGACAGGCATCGCCGACCAGACCATCAAAATCCTCGATCAGCAGCTTACCCTTCTCATCGGTCAGGGTGACGGCAAAGTAGTTTGGGAAGTAGTCGTTAATATGGCCGGAGAGCATCATCAAGTGCTCGTCATCAAGATTGTTGATGATCTCGCCCAGCTGTGGAACATGCTCATGAGCAAACAGCTGCACCATACGCTGCTTCTCTGCCACCAGCCGACTGATCTCATCGGCAACACCCTCTGCTGAGAGCTGAGCCGTCTCATCGTGGTAGCGCCTGAAATCATCAAAGCGGCTCCACGACAACCAGGCGAGCAGAGAGCCCATCAGCAGGATCAGCAACAGCGCATAGAGAGTGTAACGCTTCACACCTAACTAGCCTCTCTCTGCTGCTGAGTTATCATCACAACCTACTCTGTATAGAGCTCCGCCAAACGCTCACCCGGTTCCTCGGCGCGCATAAAGGCCTCGCCGACCAGGAAGGCGTTAACGCTGTTGGCACGCATCTGCGCCACATCGTTGGGGGTATGGATACCACTCTCGGTGACCACGATGTGTTCATCGGGAATCAGCTCCAGCATACGAATCGTCGTATCGAGCGAGGTTTCAAAGGTGCGCAGATTACGGTTATTGATACCGACCAGTGGCAGCCCCAGCGGCAACATGCGCTGCAGCTCCTGCTCATCATGCACCTCAATCAACACATCCATGCCGAGCTCAACTGCCAGTGCGCTCAGGTCACGCAGCTGCACATCATCAAGACAGCTCACGATCAGCAGGATGCAGTCCGCCCCCATCGCCCGTGCCTCGTAGACCTGATAGGGATCGATGATGAACTCCTTACGCAGCACCGGCAGCGCACAGGCTGCACGTGCCTGCTGCAGATACTCATCGGCCCCCTGGAAGAAATCGATATCGGTCAGCACCGAGAGACAGGCCGCACCACCGCGCTCGTAGCTGGCAGCAATCTCGGCCGGTACAAAGTGTTCGCGGATCACACCCTTCGATGGGGAGGCCTTTTTGATCTCGGCAATCACACCCGCCTGACCGGCAACGATCTTGTTCTCGATGGCACGTACAAAACCGCGCGGCGCCAAGGCGTGCTCCGCCTGATCACGAAGCTGTTGCAGCGGGGTGTTGGCAACGCGCTCCTCAATCTCCTCAAGCTTGCGGTTGACGATCTTTTTCAGAATATCGGGAGTATCACTCATCGTTATATTCTCCACCCGGCGCTATTCGCCCTGGTAGAGCTCCTCCTCGAGGTGGTCACCAAAGCCACGGCTCACCTGCACCAGATGGTCGAGCTTGGCCCAGGCCGCGCCGCTGTTGATCATCTCACGCGCCATCTCAACACCGGCCTCTAGCGAGTCGGTCAGGTTAGCGGCGTAGAGTGCCGCGCCTGAATTGAGCACTACGATATCCATTGCAGGACCTGCATCGCCGTGCAGTACGTTGCGAATCACCTCCAACGACTGCTGCGCACCGTCAACGGCCAGCGCATCGATACTGCTACTGCTGATACCAAACTGCTCAGGTGTGATGGTGTAGGTGGTGACCTCACCATCCTTAAGCTCTGCCACCTGGGTGGGTGAACCGATGCTGATCTCATCCATGCCATCCTCTGCGTGTACCACCAGCACATGGTTGCTACCGAGCTGCTTCATCACATTGGCCAGCGGTTCAACCAACGCACCATCAAAGACACCTAGCAGCTGGTTGGGCGCACCGGCAGGATTGGTCAATGGACCGAGCACATTGAAGATGGTACGTACCGCCATCTCCCGGCGCGGGCCGATGGCGTGTTTCATCGCACTGTGGTGTTTGGGAGCGAACATAAAACCGACACCCACCTGATTGATACACTCCGCCACCTCTTCAGGGGTGATCTCGAGATTCACGCCAGCCGCCTCGAGCAGATCGGCACTGCCCGACTTGGAGGAGACCGAGCGGTTACCATGTTTGGCAACCTGGCCACCGGCCGCAGCCACCACGAAGGTGCATGCCGTAGAGATGTTGAAGGTGTTGCTACCATCGCCACCAGTGCCGACGATATCGACCATGTTCGCTCCACCCACCTCAACGCGGGTCGCCAGCTCACGCATCACCTTGGCGGCAGCCGCGATCTCATCGACCGTCTCACCCTTCATACGCAGCCCGATCAAAAACCCACCGATCTGCGACGGGGTCGCCTCACCGGTCATGATCAGCTTCATCACGCTGCCCATCTCTTCGCCACTCAGATCGCGGTTCTCAGTCACCGCGCGAATCGCCGCCTGCATATCCATAATTTCGCTACCTATGGTTATCTAATAGTTATGTTTGGGAATAGCCGAACATTCTGTCGCCCTACAGCAGAGGGGTCAAGAAACGTCCTCTTCGACTGGGGCTTCCGTGAAGCTCTCAACCGCTAGCCAGATCAGTGTCGCCACCACACACTGCAGCAGCATCGCCATCGCAAGCGAGGTGAGCGCATGGGCAAACAGCGGCACCAGCGCACCGGCCACCAGCGCACCGTAACTCATCTGCAGGAAACCCTGCATCGCCGAGGCCATACCACGATTTTTCGGAAAGCAGTCGAGCCCCATCACAGTAAGGATCGGGATCACCAGCGCCACACCAAAGGTGTAGAGGGTCAGTGGTGCAATGACCGTAAGGGGGGTCGTCTCCAGCCAGAGCGACTGAGCAACATTCAGCAGCCCCGCCACCACCATGATCAAAAAACCAGCGGCCAACATCCATTCCGGTGCGATACGCCCCGCCATGCGTCGTGACAGCATCGAACCGACCGCCATACCCGAGACCAGCGGGATGAAGAGCAGCCAGAAATCGTTACTCTTCAATCCGAGATGTTCAAAAATCACCACCGGCGCACCCGCCACATAGAGAAAGAAGCCACCAAACATCAGTGAAAACGCAATCGTCAGCCCCATGAAACGCGGTGATACAAAAGCGTTGAGGTAGAGGCGCCCAACCTTCAGTGGATGGATCGAGTGGCGTTTATCGCGCGGCAGCGTTTCACGGATGCCGAGATAGAACAGCAGCGTCACCAGCGCACCGAGCAGAGCAAGAAAGAGAAAGACTGAACGCCAGCCAAGCCAACTCTGCAGCAGACCACCCACCAGGGGGGCAACAGCCGGAGCGATGGCAAACAACATCATCACCATCGCCATCACCCGGTGTGCCTCATGGCCGTGGTAGAGATCACGCACCATCGCACGCCCCACCACCAGACCGGCACTGGCCGAGAGCCCCTGCAGGATGCGCATCACAATCAGCTGATCGATGTCGACCACCAGCGCCGCTCCGACTGAACTGGCAACGTAGACCAGCAGCGCCAGCAGCACCACACCACGGCGACCAAAACCATCAGAGAGCGGTCCATATATAAGTGTCGAAACAGCGAAGGCGAGCAGATAGAGGCTCAGCGTCTGCTGCAGTTGCAGATCGCTGGCGCCAAACTCACTGGCGATACTGGGGAAAGAGGGTAGATAGGTATCGATGGTAAACGGTGCCAGCATCGCCAGCATCGCCACCACAAAGGAGAGAGGCAGCGCCAACCGGGGCGCAGCAGTCGAAGGGGGAGTCACGGAGGCGAGGTCGCTAGCTGCGACTACCGCCCTGCATCTCAAGGAAGTTCTTCAACAGATCGTGACCATGCTGAGTAAGGATCGACTCAGGATGGAACTGTACCCCCTCGATATTGAGGCTCTTGTGCTGTACGCCCATGATCTCATCTATCTCACCATCAGCCGTCTTGGTCCAGGCGGTCAGCTCCAGACAATCAGGCATCGTTTCGCGCTCTATCACCAGCGAGTGGTAACGAGTCGCCTCATAGGGATTGCTCAACCCCTTGAAGACACCTTGATCGTTGTGATGAACCATTGAGGTCTTGCCGTGCATGATCTGCTTGGCGTGGATGATCTTGCCACCGAACGCCTGTCCAATCGATTGATGGCCGAGACAGACACCGAGAATCGGCAGCTTGCCCGCAAAGTGATCGATTGCCGCCAGCGAGACACCTGCCTCGTTGGGTGTGCAGGGCCCCGGGGATATCACGATCCGCTCCGGCGCCAGCGTCTCGATCTCATCAACCGTGATCTGGTCGTTACGGTGCACCACAACCTCCGCACCCAGCTCACCAAAATACTGCACCAGGTTGTAGGTAAAAGAGTCGTAGTTATCGATCATCAACAACATATCAGTACTATCCTGTCTGCCCGAGTCTGAATCGGGGTCCAAATAAACGAGCGGGTAAGCGATTCACCCTTTGGCCACGCAGTATATCAACTTCTCTGCAAAGCTCTTATGTCCGATTCGGGACCGACTACCACCTTTGCTCCGTGATGGCTTCGGCCAAACCCACACACAACGCATGGCAGGTGCTATTCTGGCCCGCTAAACCCGAAACGTTCAAGATCAACAGATCACCGACATAGAGTGCGTTATGAAGAGAATGAAGGCGTTAGTTAAGCGGCATGCCAAAGAGGGACTCTGGCTCGAAGAGGTGCCACTCCCCGAGGTCGGCGGCAACGATGTGCTGGTAAAGATCGAGAAAACCGCCATCTGCGGCACCGACGTGCATATCTACAACTGGGACGAGTGGGCACAGAAGACCATTCCGGTGCCGATGACCATCGGCCATGAGTTTGCCGGCACCATCGTTGAGATGGGCGCCAACGTCACCGGTCTGAGTATTGGTGATGTCGTCTCTGGCGAGGGGCACATTGTCTGTGAGCGCTGTCGTAACTGCCTGGCGGGCCGTCGCCACCTCTGCCCCAACACCATCGGTGTCGGCGTTAATCGTGACGGCTGCTTTGCCGAGTACCTCTCGATCCCGGCCAAGAACGTCTTCCGCCCCAACATCGAGATTCCCACCGATGTGCTCGCCTGCTTCGACCCCTACGGCAACGCGGTACACACCGCCCTCTCCTTCAACATGGTCGGTGAGGATGTATTGATCACCGGAGCGGGCCCCATCGGCATCATGGCGGCGATGGTGGCGGCCCACTCCGGCGCTCGTAATATTGTCATCACCGATCTGAATGAGTACCGACTCGATCTGGCGAAGAAGATCGTGCCCAAGGCGATCACCATCAATGTTAAAAAAGAAGAGATCACCAAGGAGCTGATGCGCAGCCTCGGCATACTGGAGGGCTTTGATGTGGGGCTGGAGATGTCGGGCTCACCGCAGGCCTTTAACGTCATGCTCGGCAACATGATTAACGGCGGCCACATCGCCATGCTTGGCATCATGCCCGATGGCACCGGCATCGACTGGACCAAGGTGGTCTTCGAAGGACTGCACATCAAGGGCATCTACGGTCGCGAGATCTTCGAGACCTGGTACAAGGGTGTGATGATGGTGCAGAGCGGCCTGCCGCTGGAGAAGATCATCACCCACCACTTCCACTACAGTGAATTCCAGAAGGGCTTCGATGTGATGCGCTCGGGAGATTCCGGCAAGGTGATTCTGGATTGGAGTGAGCGCTAGCAGAGCGTACCTTCCGACAACACTCGCGGCGTGATCGCCGCCGCTACGGGTACAAACCCTCTGTTGTCCGTATGAATTAGATATCGAGGATTTGTTATGAGTTTTAAAAGCGCCAAAGAGAGCCTGCAAAAAGAGCTACAGGAGATCAAAGATTCGGGGCTATGGAAGACCGAACGGGTTATCGCCTCGGAGCAGAAAAACGACATCACCCTCGCTGACGGCAGCGAGGTGATCAACATGTGCGCCAACAACTACCTCGGGCTGGCCAACAACCCGGAGGTGATCGAGGCGGCGAAGGCGAGCTACGACCAGTGGGGCTTTGGCCTCTCGTCGGTACGTTTTATCTGCGGCACCCAGTCGATTCATAAAACACTCGAACAGAAGGTCTCCGAGTTTCTCGGCATGGAGGAGACAATCCTCTACGCCGCCTGTTTCGATGCCAACACCGGCCTGTTTGAGACCATCCTCACCAAGGAGGATGCGATTATCTCCGATGAGCTTAACCACGCCTCGATCATCGATGGCGTGCGTCTCTGTAAGGCGGCCCGCTACCGTTACAAAAATAACGACATGGCCGATCTGGAAGAGAAACTCAAAGAGGCCAGGGCAGGTGGCGCACGTCGTATCCTGATCACCACCGATGGCGTCTTCTCCATGGACGGCACCATCGCCCGGCTCGACAAGATCTGCGATCTGGCCGACCAGTACGACGCCATGGTGCATCACGACGACTGCCACGCGGTCGGTTTTATGGGCAAGACTGGACGCGGTGTACACGAACACTGCGGCGTGATGGATCGTGTCGACATCATCACCGGCACCTTCGGTAAGGCACTCGGCGGTGCCTCGGGTGGATACACCTCGGGACGTAAAGAGATTATCGATATGCTGCGCCAGCGCTCACGCCCCTACCTCTTCTCCAATACCGTTGCTCCTGCCATCTGCGCCGCCTCACTCAAGGTACTGGAGATGCTCTCGGCCTCTACCGAACTACGTGACCGACTCGAAGAGAACACAAAATATTTCCGTGAGGGCATGAGAGCCGCAGGCTTTGCCATCGCCGATGGCGAACACCCGATCGTGCCAGTAATGCTGGGTGATGCGAATCTGGCTCAGGAGATGTCGAAGAGACTTCTCGAGCGGGGCATTTATGCCATCGGCTTCTTCTTCCCGGTGGTGCCTAAGGGCAAGGCACGCATTCGCACCCAGATCTCTGCGGCACACACCAGAGCGGATCTGGACAAGGCGATTGCGGCCTTTGCCGCCACCCATGCTGAGCTAAATGGATGAACTCGATACAGCTCGTACAGAATCCGCTCAACTTCATTGAGTAACAATCACGCCAAAGCGGCAACACCGCCACTACTAAGCCTGGCCTTCAGGCCCCTCTTTCTCGGTGGCACCCTTTTCGCTGTGGTGGCCATCGCCTGGTGGGTCTACTTCTGGCTCACCCCCTTCAACTGGCAACCCTACGGTGGTCTATTCTGGTGGCACGGCCACGAAATGCTGTTTGGCTTTGGTGCCGCTATCGTCGGCGGGTTCCTGCTCACCGCCGTTGCCAATTGGACAGGCATTACAGCACTTCAGGGCAAACGATTACTCGTCCTGATCAGCGCATGGCTGACAACACGCCTACTGATCGCCTTTGGTGGCAGCCTGCCGGCTGGCATCATCATCACCGCCGACCTGCTCTATCCACTACTGCTCACCATCGCAATGGCCTACCCCATTATTAAGGTCAAACAGTGGCGCAATCTGATATTCATACCTCTGCTTCTGACACTCACACTTCTCAATGGAGTCACACACTGGGCGGTAACAGTGGGCGAGACAGCACTGGCCATGCAGACACTGCACGCCGCCATTTTATGGTTTGTCTTGATCATCGCTTTCCTTGGGGGGCGCGTCATACCCGCCTTCACCACCACTAACTGTCGTAAGGCCCAGCCCATTCGTTGGCTTGAGATCACCAGTATTACCACAATCATCCTGACGCTGATTATGGCCTGGTTCGGCTTTGCCTCACTTCCTGCGTGGTTGCTGTTTGTGATCGCAACTATCGGGGCGCTGTCTAACGGTGGACGAGCACTGCGCTGGGGAATCCAACACTGCTGGCACGAACCACTACTCTGGTCTCTCCACCTCGCCTACCTCTTTATCCCTCTGGGTTTTCTCCTTCTCGCGCTCTTTAGCATCGGCCTGATTGAGAACCCCAGCACTGCACTCCACAGCTTCACGGTCGGCGCGATGGGGGGAATGATTCTGGCAATGATCTCCCGCATCACATTAGGTCATACTGGTCGCCCGCTTAAGCCGCCCCGCATCATTACTCTGGCCTATATCTCAATTCTGCTTAGCGCTGCAGTGCGGGTACTCCTCCCCGCCGTAGCACCCTCCTACAGCAACTGGAGTATTACCCTGGCTGGCGGACTTTGGGTATTGGCCTACGCCATCTACCTCACCACCTATGCACACATGTTAATCACACCCGACATAGAGGACACACCGGAGTGATCAACAACCACTCTTGTCCTATATCAACACTCCACCCTTGAACCGGTGTTAGTATCGCTCCCCTTAAACACAAACGTATGAGGTTTCAAAATGGGTTGTTGTGGAAGCTGTGGCGGCGAAGAGAGCGCGCCAACCAAAGAGCAGGATCAAGAGCAGAACAATGCAACAGATACAAACAAAGAGAAGGATCAAACTCAGGAGCAGAAGTAGACTGTAAGTCTGCTTTAGCTGTAATGGTAGAAACACAAACCTGCAGTAAATGATCTAAGCGAAAGGGGCCATTTGGCCCCTTTTCTGATTCTGCGTGTTTTACTGGCAACCTCTAAGAACTATAGAAGATTCATGAATCTCCTCAACCAGCTGATCAGTACGCCAACAAATTAAGTGCTCTGAAAGAGGCTCCAACAATTTCTTCCCTTTTTCTTCGACTCATACATAGCAGTATCTGCATTCGAAATTAGTGTTTCCGGAGTCTCTCCGTGTTCGGGGTGAAGTGAGACACCGATACTTACACCAATTTCAACACTAATCCCTTTGAGTAGAACAGGCTTTTTGAACGCCTGTAGAATTCTCTCAGCGATTCTACCAATATCATCCTGATTCTCAGCTTTCTCCATTAATACAATAAACTCATCACCGCTTAATCTGGCCAGAGTATCCGTTTCACGTAGCTGGCCTTGAATGGTGTCACAGACAGAGAGCAGTGCCAGGTCACCCGTTGCATGACCATAGGTATCGTTGATCGACTTAAATCGGTCCACATCAACAAACATCAGAGCAATAGTGTTTCCACTCCGTTTCGAGTTCAACAACGACTGTTCCAACCGGTCGAGCAACAGGGCGCGGTTTGGTAGGCGAGTCAGAGTATCGTGTGTTGCGTGGTAGATATCGATCTCGGTTCGTTGCCGAATGACTCTCATCACAATCAACGCGATTGCCACACCGATCATTAACGCCGCGATCCCCACAATCAAGATGAGGCGACGCATCGACTCCATGTCTTCGATAGCCCAATTTTGTGCCTCTCGTACCTTGGCATTCTGGTAGACATCGAAATCGTCAACAACGCGCAATACATTTGCCTGCGCAGGTACGGCTGCCACATTTAGAAGCGAACTGGCCTCCTTGATGTAACCCTCATTAATCAGATCAAGGATCTTATTCTGAATAGGAATAGCCACCCGCGATTTTTTTCCCTGCTCTGTGAGCAGCCCCGATTCGATCTCGGAAATTGGCATATCAAGAATTGCATTACGCGCACGAATAAAGTCGATGGCCTTCTGATTGTATTTCATCCACGCATCGTCACGATCAAAAGGATCACTGATATGAATCAGTCGAAATAGAATCAGCGTGCGACTACGCGCAGCGGTTCGCATCTGCTTTGATAACGCTACCTTGGTCATATGGTCATCAACGACTTTATCGAGCTGATGACGTGTTTTGTCCATCGAGGCCAGACTCGCAGCCATCAAACCAATCATCAGCATCAGCATGGTGCCAAAACCGATGAGCAGTAGTGTTGTATAGCTCTTGTTATATGTTCTCAACGCTCAATCCAGACCAAGAAAATCCATTTTTTCCACATGTCATAAAACTCTGAACTCGAGTAGAAGAGGCAACCAGAGAAGACCATATCCTGCATGCCCAACATCCAATCATATAGAGATTATCACGCACTACCACTGCCCTGAGATATCTCTATTTATCACTACATTCGATGTGGCCTTGAGAACTTAGATATTGGGTGTGTATGTGCGGGTAAGGGAAAAGGGTAAAACCGTGCGGACTGCATCTATCATTTACTGATTTCTTTCTTAGCAGCTGCCGGGGCCAGTGCATAGATCACTCAAAATGAGATAACCCGCGACCAGCCCCGGCCTTCTCTTTGATCTGCTCCTAGGGTGGTGCAGATCCCTCTTTGAACATCTTGGTCATCTCTGCTCTGAACTCAGGTGAGTCCTCGTAACCGTGTACTCGGGTACCGTGTTGAATGGCTGCATCAAGGAGCTCCTCCTTACTATCAGCGGAGAGCGCTACTGAGCAGTTTTTGTCACTGGGATAGTCTCGACAATCGATGTAATAGCGTGCCATGACATCCTCCTTGTCTTCGTTTGATGGGACAGTTGATGGGGTTATTTAGCCGTGAATCGGCTAGATAACGTCTACGCCGACACAAAACATAGTACTTTTATCAGGATTTTCCATCGTCGTGCGAAACAAGCTCTACCACCAACCATTAACACAAACTATATCAACCAATTACATGAAATCGAGAGATCGACTTCATCACTCACATTATCCTCATATAAGCCACCGCCAGCTCTTATTAAAGAACTAAGGGACCCCATCAGGGTCTCAATGAGTAGACCCTGAGGCCATGGGCTTGGTCTGTGACAACGACAGGAGGCGAACAATTCTATGGTTACGCGAGCAATGATTGATAGGAGGGCCAGTGACCGGCGTGAGTTAGACCTTCCCTTCGGTTCGCCCGAATGGGTTGAGCATGTTATTGAGAACTATCTGGCATGACCAAGGAGTGATCGCCGCCTCAACTGCAGGCGCTTAAGTGAGAGGCGTCATCTGGGCGCGCACAAACCTCATATCACGGCAGAGCCATCTTCATCTAAGGACTCCGATACCCGCTTGAACTCAGCAGAGAGATCTTTTTTTAGCCTGCTGTTCAGTGCAACAAATGATGAGAGTCACGAATAACGGCGCTCTCGTCGAGTCGCAATTTCCCGTCATCACTACCGGTCAATGCGTATCGTAATGCAGAGGATGTATGGGTCGTGCACAACGACCCAGCACACTGCTAACGGTGCTGAGCGTTATCCAGCCCTTTAGCGGCCATCTCTGCAGCACGGAACACGGCGCGGCTCTTGTTCATCGTCTCGTCCCACTCATTGCGCGGCACTGAATCGTAGACGATACCGGCTCCCGCCTGCATGTAGAGGGTACGGTTCTGGATCACGGCGGTGCGGATCGCGATGGCAGTGTCCATGTTGCCGTGCCAGCCGAGATAGCCGACCGAACCGGCATAGACACCACGTTTTACCGGCTCCAGCTCGTCGATGATCTCCATTGCACGCACCTTGGCGGCACCCGATACAGTTCCGGCTGGGAAGGTGGCACGCAGGGCATCCATCGCACTCATCCCCTTCTTCAGATCACCCTCAACGTTGGAGACGATGTGCATCACGTGAGAGTAGCGCTCGATCACCATCTCCTCGGTCAGCTCTACACTACCGGTCTCAGCGATTCGGCCAACATCATTACGCCCTAGATCGATCAACATCAGGTGCTCAGCCAGCTCCTTGGGATCGGCAAGCAGCTCCTTCTCTAGCGCTCGATCCTCCGCCTCATCCTTGCCGCGTGGACGGGTGCCAGCAATTGGTCGCACAGTGACCTTGTCGTCCTCATAGCGGGTAAGAATCTCAGGGGAGGAGCCGACGATATGAAACGACTCGAGATTGAGGAAGTACATGTATGGCGAGGGGTTGAGACTGCGCAGCGAGCGGTAGAGGTCGAGCGGTGGTGCCTCGTAGGGTATCGAGAGTCGCTGCGAAAGCACCACCTGCATGATGTCACCATCAGTAATGTACTGCTTCGATTTGGCAACCGCCTCTTCGAATCCCTGCTGAGTAAAGCCAGAGACGAAATCATCTTCACTCACCTTACGACTCTGCACGTGGGGTGCCCGCTTTAGAGGCTCATCGAGTAGACGCACCAGCTGGCTAAGACGTGTCTCACCCTTCTGCAGCGCAGCCGCATCACTCGGATCGGCGTGGACCACCACAAAAAGTTTGCCGCTGAGGTTATCAAATACCACCACCTCATCGGAGAGCATCAACAGAATATCGGGATTGCCGAGCTGATCCTCATTGGGGCTTTCGCCCAGACGCGGCTCGATATAACGCACCGTGTCGTAACCAAAGTAGCCGACCAGACCGCCAGTAAACTTCGGCAGACCGTCAACCTCTGGCACCTTGTAACGCGCCTGAAACTGCTCGATAAAGGCGAGTGGATCCTCTTCCGTGCTCTGCTCAAGCACCACGTGATCACAGCTAACGGTTACCTCATGCCCCTTAACGGAGAGCACCGTACGTGCGGGCAATCCGATAATGGAGTAACGCCCCCACTTCTCACCGCCCTGCACCGACTCTAATAGATAGGTATAGGGCGCATCGGCCAGTTTGAGATAGGTGGAGAGCGGGGTATCGAGGTCAGCCAGCACCTCGCGCATCAGTGGGATACGGTTATAGCCTTCGGCTGCGAGTGCATTGAACTGTTGTTGATTCATCTGTCATCACCTGGAGTTATTCTTTAATAAACGAAGCATGAAAAAAGGGGGTAGTGTTAGCTACACCATCGCTCCGCTATTCGTTCTCCGTTCATCTTCCTGCTCCAGGTAATGATCTTTGGGCTTAGGCTGCCAGACTTCCCAACAACCCTTCAAGTTCGGCCATCGAGTCGATCACCGCATCGGGATTCGAGTCACGAATATCGACGCCGTGGTTATATCCATAACTCATGCAGATAATCTGGAAGCCCGCTGCGCGTGCCGCCTTCACATCACTGACCGAATCACCCAGCATGGTCGCATTGGCCGGTTCAACGCCAAAGAACTCCGCTGCATGCAGCAGTGGCAGTGGATCGGGTTTCTTCTTCGCCAGCGTATCGCCACAGATGATGATCTCAAACTCGTCGTGAATACCGAGATCCTTCAGTAGCGGCAGGGTGAACTGACTCGCCTTGTTGGTGACACAGCCGAGCTTGAAGCCAGCCGCCTTGAGGTACGCGAGACCTTCCGTCACACCCGGATAGAGCATACTGCGCTTGGAGGTATTCTCAGCGTAGAGATCGAGGAAGACCGGATAGGCCTTCTCGAACAGCGCATCATCGGGCTCGCCATCGAGCTGACCGATCAGGGCACGACGGGTAAGACGCTCAACACCGTTACCGACCCAGTCTCGCACCTTCGTCTCACCGTGTACCGGCATATCGAGCTGTTTCATCATCTCGTCGACGCAATAGGCGAGATCGGGAACGCTGTCGACCAGTGTGCCATCGACATCAATGAGGATCATTTCAGGTTTTTTTACAGACATAAATTCTTTAACCGAAAAGGACGCCAAGTCTCACAAAGCTAACCAGAGCTGGTTTTACTTTGCGCCCCTTAGCGTCCTTCGCGGTATCTCTATAGATTGATTTAACGCGATTAACTACCGACCTTAGCCAGCTCGTCACGGAACTCCTTAACAATGGTGTCGTAGCCGTTTGCATCAGACGCCTGACCATTGCCAAAGATACCGGAACCGGCGACGAAGGTGTCGGCACCCGCCTCGGCGATCTCACGAATGTTAGAAGCCTTCACGCCACCGTCGATCTCAAGGCGGATATCGAAGCCCGACTCATCGATCATCTTGCGTGCAGCGCGCAGCTTATCCATGGTCGCAGGGATGAAGCTCTGACCACCAAAACCGGGGTTGACCGACATCAGCAGGATCATGTCGACCTTGTCCATCACGTAGTCGAGGTGCGACAGTGGAGTAGCAGGATTGAATACCAGACCTGACTTACAACCAAGCTCACGGATCAGACCGAGGCTACGATCGATATGCTCAGAGGCCTCAGGGTGGAAAGTGATGTAGGTGGCACCCGCCTTGGCAAAATCGGGGATGATGCGATCAACCGGCTTGACCATCATGTGAACATCGATATCAGCGGTAACACCATGGCTACGCAATGCATCACAGACCAGCGGTCCGATGGTCAGGTTAGGCACGTAGTGGTTGTCCATTACATCGAAGTGGACGATGTCGGTGCCCGACGCCAGTACGTTGTCGACCTCTTCGCCAAGACGAGCAAAATCAGCGGAGAGGATGGAGGGGGCAATCTGAAAATCGGCCATGGGTTTCGCCTCTTATTTAATCGGTATAGAAACACCCGCCATATGGCGGTATGGAAAAAATCGAACGGCAGACTCTACCCGATTGAGACCAATTTTTCAGCTATTGAGCTCGCACCCCCTATAAACCACTTCTATACAATGGTTATAACTCTGCTCCAGCTTATAGGCCCTCTGCCGATAGCTACCTTATACTCACGCTATGCCAGCAACCGGGATGCTGATAAATAATGCGCCGTAAAATCATTGCCCTACTGCTACTGATCACCCCTGTGACCGGCTTCAGCGCAGAGACGCCTGCTGCCGCGGCCGAGCCTCCTTCCTTTGAGACCGATAGCGCCAAGGAGCAGCGCTGGGCAGAGCAGATCAAAGAATCACTGTTGGATGGTGAAGCGGTGGAGCTGACAGCCGGCTCACAGAAATTCTTCGCGATCTACACTGAGGAGCACCTAGGCGCACAATTAGGCGGTGTGGTTATCCTGCACGGTATGGGTACGCACCCCGACTGGCCGGAGATGATCCAGCCGCTACGCACCACACTGCCCGAACAGGGGTGGAGCACCCTCTCTATTCAGCTCCCTGTACGCCCCAATAACGCAGCACGAAAAGAGTACGCCTCACTCTTTGACGATGCTGGCAACCGCATTGCAGCCGCCATCGCCTTTCTACAATCGAAAGGCATCAAGAACATCAGCCTGATCGGCCACAGTCTCGGTGCGGCAATGGCCGCCGACTACATCGCTCGCAATAAACCCAAGGCGATCAAGGGATTCGTTGGCATCGGCATGGGAGAGAATCGTAAGATTGATCCGCGCTTTGACACCCCGGCCCTACTCGAGCACATCGATATCCCGATTCTCGATATCTACGGCAGCCACGACCAGAAGAACGTACTCCGCTCAGTCACCGCACGTCGTCTGGCCGCACACCGCAATGCACAGGTCCTGAAAAAATCGCGGCGCACCAGCAGCTTCGAACTCTCACCAATCGTTGCCAGCCGCGACGGTAGTCGCAAGAGCGGCATGGTCACCTACCGTCAGATTGAGATCGCCGGGGCCGACCACTTCTTCTCCGGTCTGGAGACACATCTGATCAAGCGCATCCATGGCTGGTTGGAACGTCATACCACCAACAAAAATCGCTACATCACCGTCGAGTAATCAAATGACTACAGAGATCAACACCCTCATGCCGATCATCATCGCCCTGCACATGCTTGCGGCGATCGTCTGGGTTGGCGGCATGTTTTTCGCCCACCAGATACTGCGCCCGATCGCCGCCTCACAACTTGAACCGCCCCAGCGGTTGCGCCTCTGGCTGGGCGTATTCGATCGCTTTTTCCTCTGGGTCTGGGTAGCCGTCGTGCTGGTCGTCACTACCGGTTTCTGGATGATCTTCGGCCTATTCGGTGGCTTGGGTTATGTCGGAGTACACGTTGTCGCCATGCTTGCCATCGGTCTGCTGATGGTGGCGCTCTACGGCTACGTCTACTTTATCCCCTACCCCGAATTGAAGCGCGCCGTCGCTGCGCAGATGTGGCCCGACGGCGCTAAGGCATTGGCCGTCATTCGCGTGATTGTTGGCACCAATCTGATACTGGGCCTGCTCACCAGCGCCATAGCTGCCGGTGGGCGCTACCTATAAGTCCGATACAGGCCCTATCCCCTTTGAACGCTTGCATTTCGCCACCCGCATCCATGATGATGACTGCTAGAATAAAAAGATAAGCGTTCTATTTCGCTTGGCCCAACTAGAGGCCTTGAAATCAGGAGGATAAGTGAAAGAGAGGAGGTCACAGATTAGATACAGCTTGCTTCTGTGTCTGGTACTACTGTTGCCGCTTTCTACCTCCTTTGCGGCCGTACCCACTCGCGTTGCGGTTATCTATCCCGATGTCAGCGCGCCCTACAGCCAGGTCTTCGAGAAGATCATCGAGGGCATCGAACGCCACCCCGGTATCACTGTTGTTGCACACCGGCTCTCCAATGGCGATGCCACACAGCGGGCAGACGATTGGCTCTCCAGCCAGAATGCCACCGCCATTATCGCCCTGGGCCAGCAGAGCCATAAGGTCGCCAGAGATCTCAAACCCGATATCCCTGTCATCGTTGGCGCCACCCTCATCGCCCCCAACGGACTCTCGGGTGTCTCACTGGCCGCCGACCCCGAGGCCTTCTTCTCCCGACTCGGCTCACTTACACCACCCGTACGACGGGTTTTTACCGTCTACAACCGCAAACAGAGTGGCTGGCTGATTGAACGCGCCGCCAAACTGGCACGCAAATACGACATCGAATTGATTAGCAAAGAGGCCGAGAGCAGCCGTGAAGCGGTGCTGCAGTACAACGCCGTGCTTGATATGGTCCGAGATGGTGAGGATGCACTCTGGCTGCCACTCGATCAGGTCGCCCCTGGCAAGACCATTCTCCCCTCGATTCTGAAACAGGCATGGCAGAAACGACTGGTGGTCTTCTCCAGCAACCCCTCGCACACTCGCAAGGGGACGCTGTTTGCCCTCTTTCCTGACCACCGTGGGCTTGGCCTGCGTCTGGCCGAGATCGTTGTCGACTCCATTCGCAATCCCAACCGGGGGCCAGTACTTGAGCCGCTCAAGGCGCTCAAAATTGCCGTCAACATGCGTACCGCCTCACACCTCGGTGTGAACTACAACAGCCGGTTACGTGAGCAGATATCCCTCACCTTCCCTCTACGACGATAGCAGGACTCATCGATGGGAATGTTCCGCCTGTTTAGCAAACAAAGCAGCTTCAGAAACCAGCTTTTCATCACCCTCTCTTTCGGACTACTTGCCCTCGCCGCCATCGCCTCCTTTGCCACCGCCTGGGTAAGTAGTGTGCGCACCAGCGAGCTGATGCTGTCACAGGGTCGACAGATCACTCAAAACCTGGCCCAACAATCGGCACTGGCACTGCTCTATGGCAGCCCTGAAAATGCTGAAAGCCCCATCGAGATCGCGCTCGCCTTCCCCGACGTACAACGTGTGATGTTGGTCAGCGGAGATGGAAAGATACTGACCAACCAGGGTCGCAACGCCACCTATTCCATCCCACCGCTCAATATCGCCGCGCTGCCCAACGCGGCACTGTTCGGTGAAGACCAGAACGCCTGGCACTTCGCTGCCCCCGTATTTCTCCAGGGCATCGATGATGGCATGCCCGACTATGCGGCCGAATCTCCTTCACAGGAGTATCTCGGTTATGTCTACATCGGCATGAGCAAGGCGACGTTGAAGAATATTCGTTTCACCATCTTCACCAATAACATTCTTATCGCACTCACCGCTGCACTGGCGCTGATGTTTCTGCTCAACCATATCCTCAAGCGCCTGACCAACCCGCTATTCAACCTCTCCAGCGTAATGCAACAGAAACGCAGCGGTGAGACCAATGTTCGTGCCGCCGAGGAGGGTCCTCGCGAGGTGGTCAACATCGCCACCATCTTCAACGCCATGGTCGACACCCTTGAGGAGCGAGATCGTCAGCTTCGCCAACAGAATGTGGTACTTGAATCGGAGGTCGCACTGCGTACCCGTGATCTCAAGTTCGCCCTCACCGCTGCTGAAGAGGCGAACCAGCATAAATCAGAGTTCCTGGCCAATATCACCCATGAGTTGCGCACCCCTCTGCAGGCAATCATCGGCTACACCGATCTGGCGATTGAGGGTCTGCTTGATGAGGGACTCGATGATATGGGCGAGGATATGCAGCGCGTACAGACCAGCGCCAACCACCTGCTTGGGCTGATTAATGAGGTTCTCGACCTGGCCAAAATCGAGGCGGGACGCATGGAACTCAACCTCGAAATGGTCGATCTTGAGGGCGTATTGATCGAGGCACAGGACACCCTGTTACCGTTGGTACAGCGCAACGGCAACCACCTCACCATCAACCACCCGAGCCCGACATCAACTCTCATCATCGACCGAGCCCGTCTGTTACAGATCCTGCTTAACCTGATGAGTAATGCCGCCAAATTTACCAACATGGGTGAGATCACCGTTTCTGCAGAATTTAACCAGGACCGTTTCGAACTGGCCGTCAGTGACAGCGGCATCGGTATGGATGAGCAGCAACAGGCGCTTATCTTCGACCAGTTTCGACAGGTCGATGGCAGCCTCTCAAGGCGTTTTGAGGGAACCGGTCTGGGACTCTCCATCACCCGTCAACTTTGCCAGTTGATGGGTGGTGATGTTAACGTCAAGAGCAAAGATGGAGAGGGATCCACGTTTACCGTAACAATCCCACTACCAATAAAAAAGGCAGGAAGAGCTGACAAGGAAGCCAGTGTCACGGACGAAGCCACAGCGGCAATCGAACGTAACCCTCAGTCAGCTGCAAGCGGGCAATAATCGTCCGATAAAATTTTGGTTGGCACGCGCCCACCAATAAAAACAATAAGCCCCGGGGAGTCGCTATTTTTGCGAAAGTTTGTTTTGGGCATCCAAGCCCAAGCAAACAGCAAAAACTTAACGCGACCATTTATGCCTACGGCGCCCCGACTGGCGGTCAGCGCAGGAGGATTCCTGAAACGCCCCCTTACCGAAGTGGGGTAGTGCCGTCTGCGCAGTAATGACCAACATCGGCACATTATCGGCCAGCGCCGAGGCGACACCAGTAATCAGATTGGTGGCTCCCGGACCGGTGGTTGAACAACAGACACCCAACCTACCCGTCTCGCGGGCGTAACCATCGGCCATGAAGGCAGCCCCACTCTCATGCCGGGCCACCACCGAGCGAACCCCACCCCGACGCTCGCTTCTAGCCAGGGCGTTGTAGAGCGGCTCAATAGCGCCGCCAGGAACACCAAACAGGTAATCAACTTCGAGTTGATCGAGGTAACCGACCAGTAGATCGCCCAGCTCATTGGGACTACTGCCCAACGAAATATCGTTAGCACTATTATTCATACGCCTCTTCCCAGCCTTTATAGTTATTGTTAATGTGGGGATATTGGCTGCGGCGTCCCTTCTGCAATCGCGATCCCAGCTGAAGATAATACCTACTCACGAGCCAATAACACTATTTTTCATATGGAAATGAGTTCGAAACTGCTGTTGGTCTACCCCGATAACGAGTTGCGCCAGCAGCTTGTTACGGCGCTCGCTCGTGCCGGCTTTGAGCAGATTCATGAGGCCAGCAATGGCAGTGATGCCGTCAGTTTGTTGCAGAGCGGTCAGGTCGATGCGCTCATCACCGACATTCCGATCGACGATCTCGATGGCTGGCGACTGACTCGCCTGGTGCGTTCCGACGTCTACCCCGTCGATGCTGCCATGCCCGTGATCGTACTCACCCGTAGCTTCAGCGAACGTATCGCTGAGGTAACGGCCAAAGAGTATGAGATCGACGCCTTTATTCCCTACGAACGACGCCATGAGCTACCAGAGACCCTGCAGAGCATGTTTGCGCAGGCACAGCAGGGGCACAACAAACCCTCGCTTCTGGTTATCGAAGACAATCCCGACACCGTGCGTGTGGTCGAGCGCGTACTTAAACCGCGCTTTAACATCGAATCGGCCATGACCGGCACCGACGGTCTCGCTGCCTGGCAACAGCGCCGACACGATCTGGTACTGCTCGATGTGATGTTGCCTGGCATGAATGGTGAGGATGTTCTCAAAGAGATTCTCGCCCTGCGCCCCGCACAATCGGTGGTGATGATGACCGCCGACTCCAGCGAGGAGCGTGCCGGACGACTGGTACTGGCCGGAGCCGCTGACTTTATTGCCAAACCGTTCCGCGCTGAGCAGCTGCGTCGTGTTTGCGATATTGCCATCAGGCGCGAAGATTACATGCACAGTAACGCACAGTTCGCCCACCAGGTTGAAGCGCTCAACCGGGAGAAAGAGCGCGCACTGGTCACCCTCGACTCAATTGGTGATGGCGTTATTACCACTGACACCAGCGGCACGATTGAATCGATCAATCCCGTCGCCGAACGCATGACTGGTTGGTCGAGCAGCGAGGCCATCGGTCTAAAACTTGATGCCGTCTTCCAGGTCGTCAATGAGTTCACCCACACCCAGACCGAGGATCCAGTTGTCCGCTGCCTGGAAGAGGGCAAGGCGGTCGAGCTCGGCTCTCATAACCTGCTCATCCACCGTACCGGCTCTGAGGTTGCCATTCAGGACACCGTCGCCCCGATCAAGGCGCGCAGCGGTGAGATGATTGGCGTGGTCCTCGTCTTCCACGACGTTACTGAAGCACGCAAACTCAACAAACGCCTCTCCTATCAGGCCACCCACGACAGTCTCACTGGACTGATCAACCGCAGTGAATTTGAGCGCCGCCTCTCGCGCCTGCTCGAAGATAGCCGTGATAACGGCAGCGAACACGTGCTCTGCTATCTCGACCTCGACCAGTTCAAGGTGATGAACGACACCTGCGGCCACATGGCGGGGGATCAACTACTGCGCCAGGTCGCCACACTCATTCAACAGGTGGTACGTCGTCACGACACTCTGGCGCGTCTCGGCGGTGATGAGTTCGGCATCCTGCTCGAGTACTGCAGCATCGAAAAGGCGACCGAGGTAGCCGATAGTGTTCGCCAGAGTCTGGTCGACTACCGCTTCACCTACGATGACAAGTTATTTGCCCTTGGTGTTAGCGTCGGTGTGGTGCCCCTCTCCCCAGAGAATCACAATCTCGAAGATGCGCTGAGCATGGCCGATGCCGCCTGCTACCTGGCCAAGGAGGCGGGGCGTAACCGCATCCACGTCTACCACCCCGACGATGGCGAGATAAATAAACGTTACGGTGAGATGCAGTGGGTTTCGCGAGTCATGCGCGCCTTTGAAGAGCAGCGTTTCATTCTCTTCTACCAGACCATTTTGCCGATCAACGGTGCCGAGGATGGCGACCACTACGAGGTACTGATTCGAATGCACGACGAGCAGGGAAAGCTCGTTCCACCCGGCTTCTTCCTCCCCGCCGTGGAGCGTTATGATCTCGCTGCCACCATGGATCGCTGGGTCATTCGAACCACTCTGCAGTGGTTTGAGGATAACCCCGAACAGCTTGAACAGCTGGCACACTGCGCCATCAACCTCTCTGGTAAGTCGCTGGGTGATGACCACTTCCACGAATTCGTTACCGAAATCCTGACCCACACCTGCGTACCACCAAACAAGATCTGCTTTGAGATCACCGAGACCGCAGCGATCACTAATCTCGACAAAGCGATCCGCTTCATTACCACCTTCAAGGCGATGGGGTGTCGTTTTGCCCTCGACGATTTCGGTAGCGGCATGTCATCCTTCGCCTACCTCAAGACCCTGCCAGTCGACTACCTGAAGATCGACGGACAGTTCGTCAAGGATATGCTCGACGACCCGATCGACCGCATCATGGTCAAATCGATTAACGAGGTGGGACATGATATGGGATTAAAGACCATCGCCGAGTTTGTTGAAAACCGTGAACTACTCGAGCTGCTACGCAGAATGGGCGTCGACTACGCACAGGGTTACGGTATCGACGTTCCACAGCCCCTTGAGGAGCGTAAGGTGACAGGGGTCATCGCCGAGTCCCTGACGCTTCAGGAACTCTCTCAGTCAGCGCCATAGGTTCGTACCAGAACTGTTAGCGCATGCCACGTGATGCCTTGACCGCATCGTAGGCGTTACGAATCTCCTGGCTCTTCTCAGTGGCGACCTTGATCATCTCCTCCGGCAATCCCTTTGAGACCAGTTTATCGGGGTGATGCTGATTCATCAGACGTCGATAGGCTCGTTTCACCTCGGCATCAGTCGCACTCTCTACAACATCCAGCACCTGATAGGCCGCCTTCAATTGCGCCTGTGGTGAGGCTTGCTGTGGCTGCTGATAGCCTCCACCAGCAGCACCGCCGCTGCCAAAATTACGCGCTGCACTGGCCATCGCCTCAAGGTGTTCAAACTCATGTTGAGTAAAGCCAAGAAGATCACAGATATGCTGCAGCATCTTGCGCTCAGCGCTATCAACCCGACCGTCGGCGTGGGCGGCCTGCAGTTGGATCTCAATAAACATCTGCATCAGGGTGCGACGGCGATGACACTCCTTACGGAACTGGTGTAGTAGATCATCGAGCGGAAAGTCGTCCGCCTTACCCTCACCGAAGAGTTTGATCGCTAGCGCACGCTGCTCCTCACCAAGCTGCATCTGCGCCATCACTGCCTTAGCAAAGGCGATCTCATCCTCACTGACCCGACCATCGGCCTTGGCCAGATGCCCCATCACCGAGAAGGTAGCGGTGAAGAAGGCGGTCTGAATGCGTTCTTGCTCTAGATGAGCGGTACCGCCTACCTGAAACGCGCCCAAGCCCTGATCAAACTTATGTCCTAGTGCAGCACCCAACACAGCACCAAGCGGTCCTCCCAGCATAAAACCGAAGGCACCGCCGACCATCTTTCCCCACCAACTCATTACAGCTCCAATTTCTTACTTTGAAAGATCGATATGCTACCGCAATCGCTCAACGATGGTGCACCTCATTCACTCAATGTGCACTTAACGAGATCACCAAGATAGGGACAGGAAAAAGAGTAACGGCGTGACCATGCCGACATAGCCTTACACTCATCAGCATCGCACCGATGCAGGAATCCTGACATCACTAACGCCAAGTTGGCCGCGAGATTAAATCAGTGTCGTCGAGTCCCCGGTAACAGATCAAACTCCTCGGGGCCGACCAGAAAACCGAATAGAGATAGCAGCAACACTGCAGGGGGATCAGCACATTGATTGTACGCCTCCAGTGCGCCCCTGATTGCTTAGCTGACGTAGTCGATCACATGGCGTGAGACGCGCACCTTTTTCACATACTCTGCGACCTCCTGGTGTGCCGGGTGCTCCTGATAGCGCTCCAGTGCGGCCCAGTCATCGAAGCTGGTCTCGAGCACGATATCGACATTGCTCTCAGAGTCGGGGTCGGCGATGCCAACCTTCAACTCCAGAATCTCAGGAATACGCCCCGGCAGCTGCTCAAGTTGGCGCTTCATCTCGCGCGCGCTCTGCTCCGGGCTCCCTTCGGTACCATCGCCCTTCAAGCCCCACATCACGATATGTCTAATCATCAGATCCGCTCCTCTTCTTATTGTCGTATTACAAGCGCTGGAATCTGCAGTAGAGAAAGTGTTGTGTCCCTCCAGCGGGGCGCACATGCTGCTCATCCAGACTCTCCAGCAACTCGAATTTATCACCAATCGCCTCGCTGAGTGTAGCTACATCGTAGCGAGCAATTGGCAGACCACTACACCGCTCCGGACCATCAAGACCGAAGGTGGCGACGATCAGATGACCGCCCGCCAGTAGTGATCGTTCAAGCACAGAGCGATAACGTGCCTGATCATCAGGATCTGTAAGAAAATGGAACACGGCACGGTCGTGCCAGAGTCGGTAGTGTTGCGGTGCCTCAAAGGCGGTGATATCGGCCTCTAGCCACTCAACCTGATCGGCACGACTGCCGAGTCGCTGGCGGGCATGACGAAGCGCCTCAGGTGAGATATCAAGCACCGAGAGGTTGCGATAACCACGCTCGATCAGGTGATCGACCAGTCGCGATGCACCGCCACCCACATCGATAATCGCCTCATCGGCCGAGACTCCGCAAGCATCGATCAACTGGAGTGACAGGGCTGGCGAGCGCTGATACCAGCTCAGCTCATCAATCCCCTTGCGGGTATAGGCCCTATCCCAATGAGCCTGTTTATCATTCATAAAACGTTCAAGAGGATACCTGCCGGGTGACGGAAATAGGCTACCGAAACAATGTAGGCAAAGAGAATAATCGCCGCCAGCCAGGCAACCGTTCGAATGGATCGAGTACGACCGTAATGCAGCGCCACCATGCCGAGTGCGATATAGAGCAGCAGCCCAAGCACCTTGGCGGTGAGCCAGCCATGCACAAGGGGATACTGCTGTAGCTGGTAAGCAAGCGCGATAGCACTGCCCAGCAATACCGAGTCGATCACATGGGGCAGCTTACGCACCCAGTAGTGCTGCAACCGCTCGGGTGCTGCGATCATCCAGACGCCTCGCAGCACAAAGCCGGTTATGGAGAGCGAGACGGCAGTGACGTGCAACAGCTTCAGCCAACTCACTTCTTACGGTCTCCTCATCCGATCAGCTCGCGTAGAGCGTAGAGATATCGATATAGATCTGGTAATCATCAATCAGGTCACCCTTTATCTTAAAGACGTTGGCAAAGGGGACCGCGAGCTTTGAGCCGTCGTGGCGCGTGTATGTCACACGCCCTCGCACCATCGCATCGTTATCAATACACCAGCGATCGGTAATCTCATGCTGTAAACCGGCAATCGAGGAAAAAAAGCCCGCCACTGCCGCTTCACTCTCCTGCCGCCCCACTACCGGCTCACCACTACCAAAGGTGAAGCGGACATCCTCCGCCAGGAAGGCCGCAAATGCGGCAGCATCCATCTTATCGATCGCCTTAAACATCGGCTCCAACCACGCCGTATCACTCATCTCAAATACTCCACGTTGTCACAGATAGGCTCGGACCAGCAGAGGAGAGATCACTCTCCCGAGAGCCAGAACCACCAGACAATCAGCATAATGAGCGCCAGACCCAACACATTGACCCAGATCATGAGCGCACCTCCCGCGCCTTAAACAGCCGCAGACGGTTGGCATTACTCACCACCGTCAGTGAGGAGAGCGCCATCGCACCACCGGCAATCATCGGGTTGAGCAGCAGGCCGGTGAAGGGGAAGAGCAGACCGGCCGCGACTGGAATGCCGAGCGAGTTATAGAGAAAGGCACCGAAGAGATTCTGTTTGATATTGCTCACCGTCGCCCTGGAGAGTTCAATGGTATCGGCCACCACATGCAACGAGCCGCGCATAAGAGTGATATCACCACTCTGAATCGCCACATCGGTTCCGCTACCCATGGCAAAACCGACATCGGCCTGCGCCAGCGCCGGTGCGTCGTTGATGCCATCGCCCACCATACCGACCACCTCACCTTCGGCCTGTAGCATGGAGACATGTTCGTGTTTCTGCTCAGGCAGCACACCGGCGATTACCTGTTCAATATCGACCTCACGCGCCACCGCCTCAGCGGTGCGTTGCTGATCGCCTGTAATCATCACCACCTTCATACCGGCCTGACGCAGCCTCGCCACCACGGCCTTCGAATCACACTTGATCGGATCGGAGACGGCAATCAGGCCGGCACCGATACCGTTGAGCGCGATATAGATGGGTGTCTTACCACTATCGGCCATCACCTCGGCACGCTGCACTAGATCACTGAGATTAACGCTGTTCTGCTCCATCCAGGCACGATTTCCAAGCAGCACCTGCTGTCCACCCAACTCAGCCACCACACCGCGGCCGCTGACTGCCTCAAAGCTGCCGAGTTCGCTACGCTCCATGCCGCGTGCCTCGGCCGCATCAACCACCGCAGCGGCCAACGGGTGCTCAGAGGCCGCCTCCACCGAGGCTGCTATAGCCAGCAGGTCCTCCTCTTTGACGTTACGGATCGTCACCACTTCAGTCACACTCGGCCGTCCCTCAGTAAGAGTGCCGGTCTTATCAAGTATCACCGTGGTCAGCCGCCCCGCCTGCTGCAGCGCATCGCCGTTACGAATCAGCGCGCCAAACTCAGCCGCCTTGCCGACACCGACCATGATCGAGATCGGCGTGGCCAGACCCAGCGCGCAGGGGCAGGCGATAATCAACACCGTCATGGTGGTGACAATTGCATAACCGACAATCGGCTCGGGGCCGAAGTTGAACCAGATCAGGAATGTGAGTACGGCGACAATCATCACCGCCGGTACGAACAGCGCTGCGACCTTATCGACCAGTCGTGCGATTGAGGGTTTGCTCGCCTGTGCGGTGCGCACCATCTCAATGATGCGCGCCAGTACCGTCTCTTTACCGATACGTTTTGCCTGGTAGAGAAAACTTCCCGTGGTATTAATGGTGCCGCCGACGACCTCGTCACCGACGCCCTTCGCCACCGGTAACGGTTCACCAGTAATCATCGACTCATCGATATTGGAGCTACCATCAATAATGGTGCCGTCGACCGGCAAACGCTCACCGGGACGCACCCGAATCGTCTCATCAAGCCCGACCTCAATGATCGGAAGATCAATCTCCTGACCGTCACGCACCACCCTTGCAGTCTTCGGCTGCAGACCGACCAGCCGCTTGATCGCCTCGGAGGTCTTGCCACGCGCTCGTACCTCCAGCGCTGAGCCAAAATTGATCAGGGCGATGATAATCACCGCCGCCTCGAAGTAGGCGTGCTGGGCAAGACTGGGAACACCGCTGGGGAAAAGGGTAATCGCCATCGAGTAGAGCCAGGCGGAGCCGGTACCCATCGCGATCAGCGTATCCATATTGGCGTTGTGGTGGAGCAGCTGTTTCCAGGCGCCAGTGAAAAAGTGACGCCCCGAGTAGAGCATCGCGGCCAACGTCACCACACCGACCAATAACCAAAAAAGACGACCGTTTGCGAGCGATGGCAGCAGACCACTCATGCCAGCAACCATCAGTGGGAAACCGACCAGTGCCGCCACTCCAGCCTGTGAAATCAGACGACGGTATTGCGACTGCTCGGTAGCGTCGCGCTCGGCCTGCTCATCATCAAGGCTCTTCAGCTCCGCCGCCTCGTAACCCGCAGCCACCACGGCGGCAATTACAGTCTCAACGTCTGCCTCACCGCGCACCTGCGCGGTATGCTCGGCAAAGCTGACCAGCGCCTCATCGACGCCCGGCACCGCCTGCAACGCCTTCTCCACCGAGGCGACACACCCCGCACAACTCATGCCGCCGATTGAAAGCCTGAAACTCTTCTCTTCACTCACTTTGTTTACCCCTACACCAATGCGCCGAGCAGTTTACGCCCAACTCAGTGAGCATAGCCAACTGCCAAGCCCCTTTCGACAGGCGTTCAGTCAGGGTAATCCTCAATCCCTCGCGCAAGTTCAGCGAGTTGCGGCTGAAACCGCACACGCCTACTGGCAGAGGTAAACGCTGGCGTCTTGTTGGCATCAAACAGAACCACTCGGCCCTCATGAAGCGTGAAATCGAACTTGCCGTAGTCAAATCCGAGCTCCCTGCGTATCTCTCGCAGCTGATCGGGAACCGGCGCCGGTTCGGAATGGGTCAGGTCGTTTGGCTTGAAGACGGGACGGTCCGAATAAGCAACTGAGCAGAAATCCTGCCTGCCGAGGAAGAACCAGTGCCGAAGCGCATAGCCATGTTCACATGGCTCGGGCAGGAACTGCTCCACCACATAGTAGGGATCGCACCAGACAAACTTTGGTACATCGTCTACCCGAGGATAGACCCAGTACCCCTCACTGCTCTGGGGAGAGGCGGCGCGACGCAACCGTCGCGCTTGAAATTTCCGCTGTTCTCGTTCCAGCATCAAACGAAGGCCCACGCCCACACCGCCCTCCGCCCGCATCCGGTCACAGTGGTTGCGCCACTCCGACTCCCCATGACTATTCAAGTTCGACTTCACGAGAACCGCCCCCGAATAGCCCTCATCTGCCTCGACTAGCTGGCGACTGATAAACCGCTTTGATATATCGACTGCAGCACGGTTGAGTACACACGGATAACCAGCCAACGCATCGAGATAACGCTCATCGACATGTGTCATATTGGCATGCAGCAGAACCTTGTCGGCATCCGGCAGCCCCTCGAATCCCTGATGAAACAGAACCTCATAACCCGACTGCTGCCAGTAATGCGCGATATCATTTGCGATAAAAGGAACCGTTCCGATTCTGTCGCCCTTGTGTGACACAACCAAAATCCGTTTACTAGACACCGACATTAGTCTCCAAAATCGATTCAAACCTTACGGAAGGGGCTCCGTCGTTGAGGATTGCCATACTACATCAGAGACTGGAGTGGGCCGAGATCGAGATCCAGAGGCTACTCACCCAGCAGTGCCACCAGGTCGTGCTGCTACCGATTGAAAGCACCAATATCGACCGACTGCAGCAGTTTGAGATCGTGATCAACCGCATCTATGCCAGCGTCGCCAATAGCGACTATCGCGACAACCTCAAAACCCTGCACCTACTGGAGGAGGCTGAACGCTCCGGTATCCGCACCATCAACCCCCTGACAACGACCCGCGCCGACTACAGCAAGGCCTTCAACTACCGCCTGATGGTGGAGCACGGCGTACCAACACCCGAGACCCTGACACTCCAGTCGCCGACCGATACCGAGTCCGCCCTTCGGTTCGCCGAAGGAGACTACCCCGTGGTGCTCAAACGCGATATGGGTGGACGGGCTATCGATGTCGAACTGATGACCAATCCAACCGTGCTGCACAGTCGACTATTGAGTCACTTCGAAAATGACAACCGCGCAACGTACGGCGGCGACTATATTCTCCAGCGTTACCATGAGAATCTGCGCAATTTCGACTACCGCATCGCCATTATCGAAGGCCGGTTTGCCTACGCCTACAGCCGCAGCCTGATCTCGAACAGCGCCGCCGAACGCCCCTGGATCGGCAGCCTCAGCCGTGGCTCACAGCGCGGTGACTACACCCCTTCCAAAGTCGAGATAGAGCTCGCCATCAGGGCCAGCAACGCCATCGGCGCGACACTCAATGAGGTAGACATGATCTATACCGAACAGGGACCAATCGTGATCGAGAACAATCCAACCCCGACCTACTTCGAAAACGCCGATGAGCAGAAGCTCGCCTACAGTATCGAACGGCTTGCAACCGGATTGAACCTGTCCTCGGCCGATCACGTTCAATAAACAGCTCAGCCAACACCACACTAGCAAGGCGTGATCACGCGTTGCGAGTAAAGTGGGTAACTCTCTCAGATCACCTTCTGCAAGCCAGCCCCATGCTGCAGATAGCCATCAAGCCCCTCGGCCAATAGCGCCAGGCGTGACTCAAACAGCTTTAACCTTTTCGATGACAAGATAGCGGGGGTTTGATTTACATCGAACAGCACCACCTGCTCACCATGCTGCACAAACTGAAAACCGCCGAAGTCCAGACCCAACTCACGTCGGCGCTGACGCAAAACCTCCGGTACTGGCGCCGGTTCACTCGGTGTCAGATCACTCTGTTTGAAGACGGCACGACTGGAGTAGCTCGCAGTACAGAACTCACGATCACCCAGGAAGATCCATTCACGCAGCAGATATCCCCGTTCACTCCTCTCAGGGAGGAAGCGCTCAACCACATAGCGATCATCCCGCCAAATCGCTGACGGTACAGCACGGAGCTCCGGCAACACCCAGTACCCCTCGACACTCTCAGAGGTACCTGCCTTCCACAGTGCGCACCGCAGTCGCTTTTCGGCCTTTCGTGCCAGCAGATGGCGCCAGCGACGGTGCAAACCTCCCCGCTCTCGTAACGCCTGCCGACGTAGCTGTCGCTCAAACAAGCCCATGTAATTATCATTCGACTTGACGATAACAGGGCCCTCGTAGCGACTCTCACAATCAAGCAGATGACTACTGACCAACCGCTTAGAAATATCGCGTGCGTTTCGGTTGAGTACCCGCGGATAATCCTCAACCGCCTTAAGATAACTCTCATCCTGACGAGTGGTTCGCAGATGCATCAGCACCACATCGGCCTCGGGTAAATCCTCCACACCACGGTGAAAGCGAACCTCATAACCGCGCTGGCGCCAGAATCTGGCTAGTGCATAGGCAATAACCCCCCCGCCATTGACCCAGTCACACTCATGCAACAGCACCAGCAGGCGCTGTTTCGAAATTGTTGTTGATTCGATCATTCTGAATAGTTAGAAACGCTAACCTGAGGGTCCTGACACAGGAGACAAACCTATCGTTGGATCAATAATGGTGCAACTACCCATCTGGAGGTAGCCATCGACAGAACGTTGATCCTGTTGACCCTAATCAATATGTAGCTGCGCCAACTCTGCAATACTCGGCGGAGCCGCCTGAGAGATCGATACCATGAAACGAACCCTGCTCCCCCCCGCCCTATTGCTGCGCACCCTGCCCAACGTGGTGCACACCGAACTGATCAGCCGTATCTCCAACCACCTGCTCAAGGGACAGTGGATGGCCGAGCAGTTGATTGATCTTGAGGGGAAGCGCCTCTGCATCGAGATTAGCGATACCAACACCGAACTGTTGTTTGCCGTACGTGATAACAAGTTGCAGCGCTGCAGCGGTGCCGACCGTAGCTGGGATGTTCGGATTAAGGGTGATCTTGAGGGATTCTGGCTGCTGGCGACCCGTCAGGAGGATCCCGACACGCTCTTCTTCAATCGCCAGCTCGCACTAGAGGGAGAGACCGAGGCGGGGCTCTACCTGAAGAACATGCTCGACGCGCTGGAGTTCGATTGGGAGGCGCACCTGGAGGCGGTAATGGGGGCAAGAGCGGGCGGCCGCATCGCCAGCCTATTACACCGCACCGGAATCGATCGTCGCCTACCCGGTTACTCCGCCTGATGTTCCGACTGCACTGCCCGTAGCGGTAGCATCACCGTTACGCGCGTTCCCTCGCCGGGACTACTTTCGATATTGAGACTCCCTCGATGTGCCTCCGCAATTACCGCACAGAGATAGAGCCCCAAACCATACCCACCCGTCTCACGACGACGTGATGGGTCGGCCCGATAGAAGGGGTCGGTCAGGTAGGGGATATGTTGCGCCTCGATACCGTTACCAAAATCCTCCACCACCATCTCGATCTGCTCATCCTTGCACTCGACACTGAGCCTCGGTGTCGGCCGATCTGCAGGAGTATGACGCACACCGTTCTCCAGCAGGTTCTTCAGCAGCAGCTTGATACGGGCACGATCGAATTCCAGCTCTGGTAGGTGAGCACCGAGCGCAATCTCGATACCCGCCTCGGCAAAGTGACTCTCGATCAGCTCAGCAACCATCTCGTTAGCCGAGAAGCGTCCCAGGTTCAGCACCCGGTGGGTAGTGGTGAGTCGCTCGGTCTCCAGTAGCTCCTCAATAAATTTTTCCATCTCGTTCAGATCGCACTCGATCTCACCGCGCTGTCCCTCATCGCCGAGCAACGCGACCGCCACCTTGGCACGGGTCAGTGGTGAGCGTAGCTCATGACTAATCGCCAGTAACAGTTGTCGCTTCGCCTCCAGCATCTGTTCGATATCGTCGGCCATGGTGTTGATCGAATCGGCCAGCACCCCCAGCTCATCCTTGCACTTCAGCTCAATACGGTGCGAGAGATCTCCCGAACCGATCCGTTCAATGCCACGCTTTAGAATCTTCACCGGTGCGATGAGTCGATGCGTGGCCAGGTAGAGCAGCACCAAAATAACCAGTAGCAGTACCACAGGAATCACAAGACGCCAGCCCGCCTTCTCGCGAGCATGCGGCACCGAGAATGCGATAGTGTAGTCACTATTTGTTGCCACCAGATATTCACGATCACCCAGCTCACCAAAGGCGTAGTTCACCCCCTGCTGTCGAAAGTTGTGGTGGAACTCAACCCGGTCGAGATCAATCGGTGGCTGAATCGAAGACCAGTCACGACCAGGGCCGCTGATCTGAATCTCAATCGGCAGACGCGCCGCAATCGACTCAGCCTTGGCAATATCAGGCGGGATGCCGATATCGTTCTGCACATAGTTGAGGTAGTTAATCAGATGGGGGCGAACACTCTGCTTGAAGTGCGCCTTGAAGACCGAGCCAATACTGCCACCGACCAGAAGAACTAACAGGAACGCCATCACCACAAAGAGGATGACCAGACGGCCGGAGAGCGAGTGACGATGCCAGCGACTCATGAAACACGCCCCACAAAACAGTAGCCGCTACCACGCACCGTCTTAATGAACTCAGCAGGTTTCAGCTTCTGACGCAGACGACTTATCGCAATATCGACCGAGCGGGTGAAGAGCTCCACCTCCACCCCTTTCAGCTGATTAAGAATCTCATCACGACTCAGTGTTTTACCTGCCTGACGGACCAACAGTTCCAGCATGCGGTACTCGGTTGAGCTAAGTTGCACCACCTCATCGGCAAGTGTTGCCTGCTGCAGCGCTGTATCGATCGCGAGATCACCAAAACGCATCACCGCCTCATCACTGCGACTACGCTCGCTACGCTTGAAGATATTCTGGATACGCGCCACCAGTTCACGTGGTTCAAACGGCTTGGGCAAATAGTCATCGGCACCCAGCTCAAGACCCACCACTCGGTCCATCACCTCACCGCGCGCCGTAAGCATCACAATCGGCACCTCACTGTCGTGACGAATCTGCTTGCAGACCTCAAAGCCATCCATCTCCGGCATCATCACATCGAGAATCACCAGATCGACTCCGCCACGCTTCAGGCGCGCCAGACCCTGACTCGGCAGATTGGCGCTCTCAAGCTGCAGATCGAACTGCTTGAAGTAGCGCCCCAGCAGCTCAGCCAGTCGCTCATCATCATCTATTAATAGGATTGTGTGCATCAGTTACATATCGCTTCCGTCTCGACCACTCTAACCAGAAGCCGCATTAAGTGGTAGCGGGATGCGAAGCCCGGATCGACACCCCACTACCTAAACCCGGTTTAATGGAAACAGCGGTGTGATCGACCGTGTTTCTGCATCATCGCAACTAACTCGCCGCGCTGTTCAATATCAAGACTCTCAAACAGATCGCCCAGTCTTTCCGACACCTCGCCAACCGCATCTGCAGCCGCCACAAACTGCGCCTTAATCAATCGATCCATCTTCGCCCGATCAAGCTGATCGGCCGAAAGCAGTTCAACAAACTCCATATGCAGACCGACCCCCACCTCCTCAACCGCCTTGTACGCTTCCTCCAACTGCAGCAGTAAAGCATCTAATTCCTGACGCTGCTCTGCGGTCAAATTCAATTTCTTATTCAATCGCCAAAGAATCAGCTTGCTAAACGGACCGCCATGTTGGCCGCATCCACCCCAGGGACCACGCAGCATATTTCCAAACCCCATAATCAATACTCCCTGTTAAATTGCTTTAATGGCGACCAAAGTGACCGCGATGTTCGAGATGACGATCCATCTTGTCGCGAATATAGGCCTGCTGCTCAAGATTTAATTCATCGTAGAAACCGGCCAGGGCTGCGATCACCTCCGGCGCACGATCACTTACCGTTTCGGTATGCAGTTTGACCAGACGATTTGCAGCCGCCTGATCTAGCGTAGGCTGCTGTAACATCTCATCCAGGGTCCGTTTGGCAACATCTCGGGTCGTACCCATCTCACGCTTCACTACCAGCAACTCATCCTTCAACAGCACCAGCTTCGCCGTCTGCTGCTCATTCAACTCAAGTTTGTCGACCACCTTCTCCATCATCCACTCAGCCAGCTCTTCCGGGGTGGAACCTTTATATTGGTTGCATGCCACAACCGTCGTTGTTGCAATAACACCCACCACAACCAAAGCGATCTTCTTTGCACGTTTTTTCATATCTACTCTCCTTCACTGTTTCGACTCTGTAGTTAAATAGTAGTGAGAGCGAGCTGGAGAAGCCTTTCAGGGGCGTAACGGTTTGTATCGGTTTGTAACAGGCGGGGCGCGGGGCGAGCTGTGATTTACAGCGTGTTCGACACTAACCCAATCAGCAACACCAAACCAACTTGGCATTAGTCGTTGATATGTTCTAGTCTCTTCACACAGCCAGGCGCGCACGCCACCAAACAGGAAGCACCATTGCAGGATGCAAAACACAACAAACACTCCCACTCAAACAACACCAAACCGCAAAAACCGAGAACTTTTGGCGGCATATCGCAGCATACGAGCTGGCCGCACAATCCTCTGTTAGAAGGAAATAAATAATTAGTGGCAATTTACAACACAGCATCTGACGCATCGAATACAGCAGTTCGCGCCTTTCTTACACCGGGGAGTCGCTATTTTTGCGAGAGTTTGTTTTGGGCATCCAAGCCCAAGCAAACAGCAAAAACTTCACGCGACCGTTTATGCCTGCGGCGCCCCGAC
>NZ_MPRL01000058.1:0-33978 GCF_002020875.1 Solemya pervernicosa gill symbiont
ACGCAGGCGTCACTCGTACTTGGGGTATGTAAGTCCTGCAGAATACGAGGCAAAGTGTGCCTCTTAATTAATTCATCCGTTAAACCGGGGGAGCCTCAGCTCATACGTAGAAATTACTGAGGATGATTCTGGGAGCGTTTCTGGTAACTACAAGGTTACGAGGGAGTTACGCGTAACCAGCCGATAAAGTTAAAAGGCGTTTTTACTGGTTTGAAAAAGTCCAATTAGAGTGCGTTTTCCAGTGCATACCTATTGGATGATATGTCCCAGTACTGCTGGGTGTCGGAGTTGCCCTGCGGATACACTGTTGAACCTTTAGACCTGATGGCGGGGCTCTATGCGCTGCGCCTGATGGTGGCTTGGCTGATAACCGCGTGTGGTGTGGCGGCAGTAACACGCTCGGTCAGTTCCGGTGGCGGTGGTGCGGTTCACCCCTTCTGGTTGTTTATAGGTCGCTAATGGTTTTTCTCACCAGATGGATCTGGGGGAAGAGGGGGATAAGGATAGCCCCCATTTTTATTTATAGGGTCAATTTTCATCCGTTTGGATGATGCGATGGGTTGTCGTGGTTGGGTAAAGTTTTCTCAAACCTCAGGAAGGGTGTCAAAAGAAGGCTTAACTCCATGGACTCAGAGTGTTTTTAAACGGGGATGTAAATATGAAAGGGCTTTATTCGAAAACGATAATTGCGGCAGGTGTTGTGCTGACCTTGTCGGGCTGTGGTGGTGGCAGTTCAGATAGTGATTCCGGGGCTGGGGCAACAACGCTCTCAGGTGTTTTCACGGACTCTCCTGTAAAAGGGCTTAACTATAGCTGTGCACCGAGTGGACTCTCGGGTGTGACAACGGCAGGCGGTATCTACGAGTATGAGGATGGTGATAGCTGCACGTTTTCAATCGGCGACGTTGAGATCGGTAGTGCCGTTGCGGATGGAGTTGTTTCGCCCATAGATCTGGTTTCTGATAGTTCACCAACTGATCCAACAGTTGTGAATATCGTTCAGCTGTTGATGATGCTAGATGATGATGGTGATCCTTCAAACGGTATCGAGCTTGATGGCTCATCAAGTACGGGAGCCGATTTTTCTGCGGCGGTTGGGGGCGGTACGGTTGATTTCTCTAGCGCTACCTTTGATGTTGATATGGATGATGTTGAATCTTCGTTGGGGAGAACGCTGCCCTCTGATTCTGACGCAGAAGATCATCTGACTTCGTCACTATCTTGTGCGCTAAGCGGTGCTTTCACCGGGACATTTTCAGGCGACATTGCAGGCAACTGGGGTGTGGTGATTGATCCCGAGTCACTGGAGGTCTACGGCGCTTACAGTACGCACACAAGTAGTTTTCTAATGGATGGCTTCGGTAGTCCAGATAATTTATTGGTTCTCGGTGGAAGTAATAGTTTTGTCTCTGAGGGAATCGATGGAGAGGTGTTTACTGGTTCGCTTACAGATTTTAACAGCGCCAGTGGTTCATGGGCAGGTGATGCTGATGCAGGTGATTTCAGTGGTTCACGAGTTGATGTCTCTTCGATTGAAACCCCGGTTTACCGTGTTGTTGGACAGTGCTGGGGTGATTTTGAGGTTGGCATCTATAGTGTTGAAATTGACTCAAGTAATAACGTTGAAGGTACTTTGTACAATCCCTGGGATGGGGAGTTATGGAATGTGACCGGAACGTATAACCCGGGAACGGATGTGCTCTCATTCGAGTATATCGGTGGTTTTTCAGGTTCGGTCACTTTTGATCCTGACACGGGTGATGCCGATGGTACTTGGGCAGATGAAGGGGTTGTTGGTACCATTCGCGGCCATGGTTGCACATTGTAGAAGTGATGAGATGTTGCTGGCTGAAGCCGGGTTTCTGTAGCTCAGAAGCTCGGCTTTTTTATTGGGTTTGTCTTCTGTTTAATGCATGACTTCAAAGTTGTGGTGAATCGGAGAGGTGTTTGATGGGTTTCCTGTTTGCCATAGGTCGCAGATGATCTTCCATCCGCCGCTGGTCGGCCAGGGATAAATGAGCTATCGGAGTCAGTGCTGGCTCCGATAGTTGAAATATTTCTAAACGAGTTGGAGGTGCTCTTGAATCTGGAGACGACCATGGCCTCGGTTGCACCAATAGTGGATGAATACTTTAATTACTCCTAAGGCGATTAATTACCTGCTCCATCCACATTGCACAGGAATGTTATTCTAGAGTTTACGTCGCTACTCCTCAGGATTGATCCCTCTAAACATCAAAACAATGGCCATCACGATCAACGCCATTATCGAGACAAACTGGGTAAAACCGGAGATGGAGAGGCCTAGTTCGGCTTCGTTGAACAGATCAAACATATCTTTGAATGCCGCGATTGAGATAAGAAACATCGCGGCGGAAAGAATACGGTTCATACGTCGTGCCAGATGGTTTTTAACCTGATCGTAGATGCGCGTCACCCCCTCCATGGTCTGCTCATGCACCTGTTTTACCTCGGCCATAATCTCATTGGTGCGCTGACGCAGGGATTCAAACTCCATCTCGGTAAACACCGCACGCATTAAGCGGGTATGGTCGGGGAAGGTCATCATTGAACCCGCCTGAATGATGTCGAGTAACCAATGGATGTCGCGTTCGAATCGGTTCAGGTTGTCTAGCTCTGCCTCCATCTCTTTGCGGTGGCGCTGTAGACGTTTGAGTGATTTTCGACCATCTTCGCCCTTCTCCTGTGGCCCCTCTACCGCTAACTGTCGTATATGTTTCCCCAACACAGTGTTGGTGAGTTGGAAAAGATTGGTGATGGCTGCCGCCACCTCTACCGACTCAGCCGCCTGTTCACGCACCCAGTCGGGCTGCTGTAGCAGTGCCATCACAGTACCGTGGCGTTGCACCATCATCAGTTCATTTTCGTTATAACGCAGGGGGGCCAGGTTTTCTGAGGCATCGGGGGCAGGGCGCAGGATCCAGTCATCCACCGCGCTTCGTACCTCGCGTAGCGGCAGGGCAATGGCCGGGTAGCCGATATGATTCTGTAACGCCTCAATGTCCAGCTCATGTCGCTGTTCACCCGTATCGCTAACTACTCGTTCCAGGCGCACTGAAACAAAACGATTGTCACTACTGTTCCAGTTCAGTGCCCGAGCTTCCTCTGGAAGGTGCTCGCCGAGTTGCAGTTTCAACTCGCTACTGAGGAGAGAAAGTGCGTGATCAGAAAACTCTTCAAAAAAGGCGAACTGTTCGCCCGATTGCTCACAACGAATCTGCTCGTCCACCGCATAGGGGGTTCCCAGGCTCATGGCGTGGCGTAATCCCGAGACGCTGAGTTGCGACAGATCGGATGATAGGTTGAGGACGAAGATTCCCATACTGAAATAGGTCAGTTCCACGGTAAAGTTGAGCTCACTACCACGAAACGGAAGTGTCAGCGGTGGAAACTGCCAGCTGTAGGTGTCGATAAAGTCGCGCGAGGCCAGCCCCGACCAGATGTCCGACATTGAGTCCGATTCCAGTGACGAGGCCCCCAATCCTTTTAACGACATTCCTTCCGTACCCCCGGCAGCAAGGGTCTCTGCCATCAGAGCAGCGAAAGGTTTCATCATGTTGTGGTGTAACGAGGCAAAATAGGCGATGCGCATACGCCCGTGCTCAATGCAGAGCTTGCCACTGCTATCGGCCTGTTGCCGTTCGGCAAACCGATGCAATACCGGTACGTGTGGTGCGAGATCGGTGGCCATAATCCGAGCCCCCATCGATTCAAGCTCGCGCAGCGCCCGCTCAATAGAAGGGAGCTTAATATCGACGGCCTGTTGCAGTACTGCTCCGTCACCCCAACGTAAACCATAAAGTTCAGCAACGCTTTTTATCGCATCGGCATAACAGTGGTAGGCAGCCAGTTGCGAGGCGAGGTGTTCGTCATATAGTTCAGCCTCCAGGCCATTAAGCCCCGTGCGTAACTGCAGTAACCGCTCTACGCCTTCGCCCAGCTCGGTAGAGGCCATACCCATGGTTGAGGCGAGACTCTGATAGATGCCTCGGTCGATATTGCAGATAGCCCCCTGTAGGCGAGCGAATTCACGTAGAACCTCGATAAAGTCGGTATTAATGGCACCTGTCACGCCATCCAGCGCCTCAACGGCACGCTCTATTAGCTGCTCTGCATGCCGGTAGCGATAGCTGGACTCGATAATGCTGCGTGCACTGAAGTAGCAACCGGAGAAACAGATCAGGCACTCATCCACACTCAGCCCATCGGGAAGAGATGTGGCCATCGGGTCATCCTCCAACTGCTCCAGCAGCGGATAGAGCTGCGGGTGCTGCGCACGCGCCTCAGCACGCGCCTCGCGCCTGCCCTCATCAAAGGCTTCATCACCAAGTAGCTCGAAGAACCTTAAAAGGCGCTGGTGTGGACTATTTTCCTGTGGCATGTGTTTCTCATCAGACTATTGTTTGTTGTGTGGCCAGGTGACCAGTGATACATCATCGGCTAGTCGGGAGAGCTGACGTTCTACTCGAGGATCGTCATGGTCCAGCAGGTAACCGTTATGAAAAAGGTGTCGGATTATATCAGCCAGCTCCTTGGCCGGAATGCTCTTCGGCCTCTTCTCCTGTGGCAGCACCATCAAGTGCATAGGCACGCTCTCGCTATCGTCATAACGTGGGGCGAAGTAGTCAAAAGCCAATTTATGAAACCCAAGCCGACCGTAGAAGATCGCCTGTCTCTCCTCGGCCTCGACCAGTAGCCAGGAGAAACCGGAGAGTCGCTTAAAGCGTGCCATGGCATCTCGACATAACAGTGTCCCAATCCCCCCGTTCCGCTGGCTCTCATCCACTGCTAGATAATTAAACATGACATAGGCGTTTAATGGGTTGAGTTCCTGAATGTAAAAACCGACGACACGTCCACTCAACAGGCCGGCCATCAACTGATAGCTGCCCTCGTTGAGTCGATCGGCGATCACTGCCTCCGGCTCTCGTTCCCACGCAGGGAAGGTCGCGCGATAGATCGTCATGCAGGCATTCCACTCGCTACCCGAGGTCTGGTGTACTGACGAGATACGCAGGGCATCAGTCATGGCTATGAACCATGCATTCTGAGGCGAATGTTAGAAGAATCAGGTTTGCCTCGCTGATCATATGGGGCTGTGTCATGTTGAGAAAACCGGCTGAAGTGCCTGATCATTGGTGTGGGTGAGAGGGCTGTCAAAGCGTTAAGTGAAGCAGGTTGTCAAATCGCTTGAGTGGGTGATGCTGGAGATCTTCTGCTGTCTAAATACGAGCAAGATACCGCGCTGAACCGTTAGCTGAAGTCGAAGGTCCAGATGTCGTTGCCCTTCGGCCCCTTACCGAGGTAGTGGTAGCCGATCTCGGTAAACATTTTCTTCATTCCCTTGCGCATCAGCTTCGGATTCTCGGTGACGATAGCGATTCCCTGGGGTTTGTTCTGTATCTCTGCGCTGTTGAGGTAGTCACGAGTGGTGCGGGTGATGATGCGCATCATGTTGGGAATGCGATCGGTAGGTTGGATGAACATCCGGTAGAAGAAGTAGTTGTTGTCACCGTTGAGCTTGCCGGGATAGACGGTTGAGAGTCCGGCCAGCTCGCCCTGTGGATTGCGGGCGATGCAGACTACCTCCTGTACCCTCCGTTCCGTTTCCAGGGGATTACCGATGGCATTGTTGCGGCTCCAGAAGTCGATAATCTCACCGCGCAGGGTGTTATCTACGCTGCCGTAGACGGTGGAAATGGTGTAGTCATTGAAGCTGAGTTCCATGCTGGATTGTTCCGTCTGGCCCGAGGGTAGGTTAGATGTGGTAGACGCTCTTGGTCATCAGCTTGGAGGTGAGTCCCATCAATTTTTTGATCGGCCAGGGTAGATCTGCCCCTCCGGCCTGCAGTGCGAGCGTAGCGTGGTGCTGCTCATCGACCTTCATCTGCTCAAGAATTGCGCGACTCTTCTCGTCGTGCTCGGGAATTGACTCGAGGTGTTCATCGAGGTGCTTCACCACCTGCTTCTCGGTCTCGGCAACAAAACCAAGGCTCCACTTGTCACCGGCAAGACCCGCCGTGGCACCGATGGCGAATGAGCCGGCATACCAGAGGGGATTGAGCAGGCTCTTGCGGCTACCCATATCCTTAACCCGTCCCTCGCACCAGTCGAGGTGGTCGTTCTCCTCCTGCGCGGCGCGCGCCATGCTGTCGCGCACCTCGGGTAGCTTGGCGGTCAGTGCTTGGCCCTGATAGAGCGCCTGGGCGCAGACCTCACCGGCGTGATTGATACGCATCAGCCCCGCTACATGGCGCTGTTCCGCCTCGCTCAGCTCGGTATCATCAAGATCGTCGGCCGGGTTGGGACGTTCGGTGATTTTCGGCTGACCGAAGACGGTCTGAAGCGCCATGTCGAGATTCATCACCAGCTGGTCGAGGGGGGGGTAGTCGCGTCTATTCATACGCGTTACATTAACTGCGGCTTGGGTGTGAGGCAAGATCTACCGTTGTGCCGAAATAACCCGGTGATCTGTAGTGATAACGGCAAAGATAGAGACGACATAAAAGGGACTGTTTGCATGAATGAGAGTCACGATCTTGAGCTGCTGCTCAGCTCCCACTTTCCAATTGTAGTGATCGAATCGCAGGAGGAGACGCGGGTGCTGCAGCTGCTGAGTGGTATCGGCCAGCGGCGCTTCAAGTCGGTGAATAGCTGGAGCGTGACCGATGGCATGCGGCGCATCGATATCGATATCCCCTCCAGCGAAGAGGGAGCGAAGCCGGAGGAGATGCTCTGGCAGCTACGTCGCGACCGCCATGCCGGTATCTATGTGCTGTGTGATTTTCATCCCTATCTCGACGAGCCGCTACACATCCGTCTGCTCAAGGATATCGCGCTGAGCCATCAGCAGAGCGGTATCTCGCTGGTACTGCTGAGCCATAAGATTACGATCCCACCAGAGCTGAGGCCCTTTACTGCCAGCGCCGAGATCTCACTACCCGACCAGGTGGCGCTGGAGAAGATCGTGCTAGAGACGACCCAGCAGTATCAGCAGCGGAGTCGCCAGTCGGTGCGTAGTGATGAAGCGACCTTCAAACTGCTGGTCAGTAATCTCAGCGGTCTGACCCGTGATGATGCGACTCGATTGGCTCGTAATGCGATCTTCGATGACGGGGCGATCACCGAGTCCGATCTGCCGACGGTGATGAAGGCGAAACATGCACTGCTCAGCGGAGAGGGTGTGCTCAGTTATGAATTCGATACCGCTCGCTTCGGTGAGGTGGGTGGACTGCGCAAGCTCAAAAGCTGGTTGGAGCCACGTCGTGCCATCTTCCACAGTGAGGTTGATGACAAACGCCTCGATCCGCCCAAGGGGGTGCTGCTACTCGGTGTGCAGGGTGGTGGAAAGAGCCTTGCCGCCAAGGCGGTGGCGGGGAGTTGGAATGTACCGCTGTTGAGGCTCGATTTTGCGGCGATTCACGACACATTTCACGGCGAGACCGAGCGCAAGATGCGCGAATCACTGAAAATGGCCGAGGCGATGGCCCCCTGCGTGTTGTGGATCGATGAGATCGAGAAGGGGATCTCGACTCAGGATCATGACGGCGGTACCTCAAAGCGGGTGTTGGGCTCGCTGCTGACCTGGATGGCGGAGAAGCAGAGCAGTGTCTTTATCGTCGCTACCGCAAACGAGATCGATCAGCTACCACCGGAGCTGGTGCGCAAGGGGCGATTTGACGAGATCTTCTTTGTCGATCTGCCCAGCGCCGAGGTACGGCGCGATATCTTTGAGATCCATCTGAAAAAACGTGAGATCGAGGCGGAGCGTTTCGATACCGGCATGTTGGCGGCGCAGTCGGAGGGATTCTCTGGTGCCGAGATCGAACAGGCGATCGTCTCCGCGCTCTACGCCACCCACGCCAATCAGAGTGAGCTGGGGACCGGCGATATTCTTGAAGAGCTGATTCAGACCCGGCCACTTTCACTGGTGATGCAGGAGCGTATCGATGCGCTGCGCGAATGGGCGCTGGAACGAACTGTGCCGAGTGATTGATGAGGCCGCTAGACGCTGGTGATCTGCTGTAACAGCAGCGCGATCGGGTGGTGTAGTTCAAGCCCCGGCCTGCCCGCCTGAATATGGAGTGCGCAGCCGATGTTGGTGCTGACAACTGCATCGGCCGACGCGGCGGTAATGGCAGAGAGTTTCTCACGTCGTAAGGCATCGGCTAGTGCTGGTTGGGTTACCATGTAACTACCCGCAGCACCACAACAGCGATTATTGTTTGCCAGCGGCCGTGCCACTAGTTCCGGGATCATCGCCAGTAGCTTCTGTACGCTCGCCATGCCATTGAGCAGATTGCGGCTGGCACAGGGTTCGTGAATGGCGATGCGCTGTTTGAGGGGGCGAAAGCAGATCTGCTCCGGCCACTCGATCGTAGCGAGGAAGTCGCAGATGTCATAGACCGCTACCTTGAAGCCGTTCTCTTCTCCATAACGAGCCGCATACTCCCGCAACTGCGCGGTACAACCGCTACCCGTACCGATAACCGCCTCTACCTCTAGCCCGTTAAAAGCGGTGACATTGATGTGAGCGAGTGACTTTGCCTGCTCAGGTTCGCCGTTGTGTTGATGGAGCGAACCGCAACACCCCTGGCTGACGGGAATCTGCACGCCATAACCGAGGATGTTGAGCAGTTTGATCGCACTCGGCAGGGTGCCGTCGTCCATCATTTCGCCGATACAGCCGGTAAAGAGGGCGACATCGGCTCGCTTCTCACCCTGAGGAGGGTAGTAGCTTTTCAGGTTGAGCGGTTCGGGCACGTTGGGCAGTGCCTGCTCCAGTCCGTCGAGTTTGAGGCCTCGCAACAGACCACTCTGGCGCGCCAGCCACTGAGCACCGGAGCGCTGATAGAGACGCAGGCCTTTAGCGACCTGTCGTAGACGCCCCTGTTTATCGGCGACGCTGTCGAGCAGCTGTTGCAGTGGCACACTGCGTGATGAGGACTGAGCGGCGCCGGGGGCAAACAGCGCACGCGCCTCATCGATCAGCTTGCCGTAGGGGACCTGTGACGGGCAGACTCGCTCACAGCTGCGGCAGACCAGACAGCGGTCGAGGTGCCCCTTGAGCTCTGCATCTGCCTGCAGCTGGCCACGCGCCAGCGCCTGCATCAGCGAAATGCGTCCACGCGGGGACTCCGCCTCGTTGCGGGTGAGGTGGTAGGTCGGGCAGTGGGGCAGGCAGAGACCGCAGAGCACGCACTGGTCGGTCTCTTTGAGTATCTGCTGATCGGGCGGTGTAACGGGTTGGTCCAAAGGGTCGCTCTGTGTTGCCGGTTTGCTCGACGCCGTAGGTTGCGCGCCTCAAAGGTCATTATTCTAGCAGTTCCCGATATAATCCCCTTATCAATTGTTCAATTCGGATTAAGTCGATGTCCCACTACCAGTACCACCTCTTTGTCTGTACCAACCAACGTGACGATGGCTGTGCCTGCTGCGGTAATCACGGTGCGCAGGCCCTGCGTGATTACGCCAAGAAGCGCTGTAAGGAGCTTGGTATTCACGGTGCGGGGCAGGTGAGAGTCAATTCGGCGGGTTGCATGGATCGCTGCGACAAGGGACCGGTGATGGTGATCTACCCGGGGGAAACCTGGTACACCTTCATCGATAAAGAGGATATCGACGAGATCATTGAGCAGCATCTGCTCAAGGGTAAGGTAGTGGAGCGGTTGAAGATCTAAGGGACGAAACTGGGAGGCAGTTTGATACGGATATTATTCGGTGCGGCAATGCTCTACAGCGTCTGTAACGACTGGTCGGCACACGACTGGGGGACGATAGCGGCATACCTTCTGGTCGGTATTATTTTGATCTTGTGGGGTGTTGCGAGTTTGACAGAGGCCGAGGTGGATGAGTTTCACCACGATGAAGAGGCGTACGATGAGTATGAGGTCATCGTCAGGATCCAGAAGAGACGTGACCAGGATATTGAAAATTAGTTATTAACGTCTCAGGTGATTTTCGCCTTTACCACCTGGTTGAAGTGCGCCACCCACTGTTTGTCGAATTGACTGCCGATGTGGCTGTTGATCTCCAGCACGGCACGCATGATTGGACGTTTATGTTCGCGGTAGCAGCGGTTGCTGATCATGGCAACAAAGGTGTCGGCGATGGCGATGATTTTCGCCCCCTCGCAAATCTGTTCCCCGTTTAGCTGTTGCGGGTAACCGCTTCCATCGAGCCGTTCATGGTGGTGGTGGATCATCTCGGCTGCAGACTCCCAGCCACTCATACGACGCATCCACTCGCGCTGACCGCCATGGATAGCGAAGCGAAGGCGGTTAGTCCGCGATAGTCGACGCCGTCTGCCTATTCGTAGTTGAGAGCGAGAGCGAACGACGAACCTATAACCTATGCGGCTGTGACCTTTGAGCTGTGCGCTCTCCTCATCGCTGAGCGGTTCGCCCTTAGTGGCGATCTCGATTGGTAGGAACGACATGCCAATATCGTAGAGGTAGACTGCTGCGGTGAGCTGTACCTCGTCGACCGGATTATCCGCCGCCTCATTCATGCTCAGGCAGAGATCGAGTAGACGGGTGCTGCGGCCCGGCCAGAATGGGGTCACGCTCTCGATCTGCTGGCTCAATTCAAAGAAGAAGGCGATGTCGGCGCTTTGTGCGGTTGAGTCGCTACGGGTTGGCTGGGGAGATTCAGCAACCTCGTAATCTCCATTGGGGTCAATCTGCTGCAGTGTCTCTATGACACGCTGCTGAAGATGTGCCGGGTCGGTGTCGGTGAGCGTGTGGATGAGAGTGTGTAGTTGTCCACTTTCGGCGCTCTCCCCAGGCGAGCTAAGCTGCTGTGCAGAGAGTTCACGAATCTGTGCGACAACCAGTAGTAGTAGATCGTTAAAACCTGCGACGTGGTGGAGGTGGCCGTGGCGAATGGCATCGAGAATATCCTCTAGCATGTGGATGATCTCGGAGAGCTGCTCGAGCCCCACCATGCGCAGATTGCTCTTGATCGAGTGGACTACGCGGAACAGTTCATCGATGGCGCTGCGGTCATCGGGTGCATCGTCGATGCGTACCAGCGCGTCAGACATATTGTCGTAGGCGTCGGTCAGCTCGCCAAGGAAATCCTTGATCGTCTCTTCATCGACCTCAATGCTACTTTCACTCATAGGTTTTGTTGTTATTGTGGCTACAGGGATATTTCTATTCTATCTCGCTCTGCCAGGATGCCAATGGCCTAAGTTGGGTAGTCGTCACAGTTTTACTCACCAACATGAAGTAGTAACCCTTTTTCGCGTGCCACGCGGAAGGTGCGTAGAAAGATAGTAATGGCGACGGCCAGATAGAGTAGATCGAGAGTGAGTGCCTTAATCATCAGATCGGCGCGGAAAGTGCCGTCGAACATTACCGCACGCATCCCCTCAAAGACATGGCTTGCTGGTAGCCACCAGGCCACGCTCTGCAGCCACTCCGGCAGGGTTGATATTGGGTAGTAGATGCCGCAGATCGGAGCGATGGCGAAGATCGCAACCCAGGCGAGGTTCTCAGCACCGAGTCCGTAACGCATCACCAGTGATGAGAGCAGGATGCCGATCGACCAGCCCATCATCAACAGCCCGGCGAAGAAACCGAGTAGTGGCAGGCCGATGTCGAAGATCGAGAAGTGATAGAGCGGTATCGCCAGTGCTGCGGCCCCGCTGATACCTATCAGGGTACGAATCAGACTGATAGTGGTGAGCGAGATCACCAGTTCGTAGGGTCGGAGGGGGGATGCAAAGAGGTGACCGAGATTGCGTGAGTACATCTCTTCAAAGAAGGCGAGGGTTACGCCGAGGTGACCACGGAACAGAACATCCCAGAGCAGTACGCCAGCGATCAGTACCCCAGCCGCCTGTGCCACCCAGCTACTGTGCTGGGTAAAAAACTGGCTGATAAAACCCCACAGAATCATCTGTACCGTCGGCCAGTAGACCAGCTCCAGCAGTCGTGGCCACGACTTGCGTAGCAGATAGGTGTAGCGCAGCACCATCGCGCCGATGCGATGTAGCGAGAGGCTATTCATGCGGTGCCCTCCCCTGCGCGTGCGACATCGAGAAAGACCTGTTCCATTGAGTCGCGCCCAAAACGTTCCTGCAGTTCTGAGGGGGTGCCCTGGTCGATCACTTTGCCACGGCGCAACATGATCACCTCATCGCAGATGCGCTCCACTTCCTGCATGTTATGGGAGGCGAGCAGCAGGGTGGCGCCTGTCTGCTGCTGGTATTCAGTGAGCATGGTGCGAATTCGGTCGGCGCTATCGGGATCGAGTGAGGCGGTTGGTTCATCAAGTAGTAGCAGTTCCGGTTGGTTGAGCAGTGCCTTGGCGAGTGCAACTCGGGTGCGTTGTCCGGCAGAGAGAGTACCGTAACGGCGGCCAATAAACTCACCGATATCGAGCTGTTCACAGAGCTGTGCAATTCGCCTTTTTACCTGTGGCACACCGTAGAGATGTGCGTAGACGGTCAGATTCTCTCGCACGGTAAGACGCATCGGCAGGTCGACATAGGGTGATGAGAAGTTCATCCGTGGCAACACTCGGTAGCGGTGGGTGAGCATGTCCTCATCCAGTACGGTGATAGTGCCACTGCTAGGGGTGAGCAGACCGAGCAGGATAGAGAGGGTGGTGGTTTTACCGGCACCGTTACCGCCGAGTAGGCCGCAGATTGACCCCCGGTCTACCTGAAAGCTGATGCCGTCGACGGCGTTGACCTCATCGAACTGCTTGTGGAGCCGTTCGACCTGAATAGCGGGCTGTTGCATGGTTAGGGTTTCGAGTCGCTTAAAAGGGTGATCATACCGTCGATTAGTTCAATCTCTAACGGTGTTAGCGAGTGTCCCAGACAGGGGCCGTAGATACAGTAGCCATCCTCGATTTTAAACAGCGCACCGTGCATGCCGCACTCGATGTGCTGGCAGTCGACATCGAGAAACTGATCGGGGCGCCAGTTGAGCTCACCACCGACGTGGGGGCACTTATTGAGATAGGCGTAGAAGTTACCGCTGCGGTTGACGACAAAAAGCTCGAGTGGATCATCGTTAACCGTGACACTGAAACCACGTGCGCTGTCATCTTTGATCTCGGTAGCGGCTACAAGCGCTGTTTTGACCTTCATGATTCGCTATCGACCAGATTGTCTAAACACAGCTGACCGCACTTGGCACCCGCGAGACGACACGCCTCGTGTAGTGACATAACAAATGGCTGTTGCTTGAGTTGCGAGGCGATAAAGGCGGCGTTGAAGGTGTCACCCGCAGCGAGTGTATCGACAACTTTCTCAGGGGGATAGGCTGGCGCCTGATAGAAGTTACCCGCGCGATCGAGTGCGGTTGCACCCATCTTACCCCAGGCAACGACCAGATCGGCGACATCGTGGTGATCACGAATCTGATTAAGAAACAGCTCGGGTGAGTCGAAGCCGTTGTGGAGTGCATAGATGCGTGAAAAGAGCAGTAGATCGGCGTGATCAAACAGCTGCTCGATGTTGTCACGCGGCTTCTCAATCTCGATTGAATACTTAACTTCGGGGTGGTGGCTGCGCAGGTGGTCGAGCATCGCTTTGGTCTGGCTGATGTTGCGCCCCTCGAAGTGGATCCAGTCGTAGCGACTTAGATCGATACGTTTGAAATCCTCCAGCTGAAACTCTTCAAGATCACGGTGGTGGAGGATAGTGCGTGAGCCGTTGTGGAGATTGAGAGTGATATAGGAGGTTGGGACTTTACCCGTGCTATCGATGAGGCAGTGATCAAGGTCGATACTGCGCGCCTCCAGCATGGCGATCACACGCCGGCCATCGGGCTCGTCGGCAAGGCTTGCCGCAAGTGAACAGGAGAATCCGAACTGTTGCAGCACCGAGAGGGTGTTGGTGGCATTTCCGCCACAGACGATTCGCTGACCAGTGATGCGTTGCTCACTATTCTCGATGGGATAGTCATCCACGGTGTTGATGATATCGAGGGTGGCGATACCGACAGCAAGGATAGCGGACATCTTCTACTCCATAATTTGCACTTCGTACTGGTGTGAGCGTTGCTCGCTATCATTATGGCACTAAAATTTAGCGCTGTTTTTACCGCTGTTGGGTGCTTTGGATGAGTTTAAAGTGATAGTAAGCGTGGTATTTATGACAATCTTTTAGTGCTACATATGTAGCGTATTTCTTATATAAGTCGTTGCTGATCCTGTAACAATTACTGGCTGTCATGACGAGTGGCGGAATAATGTTGATGCTAAATCTTCGGTTTTATAGAGGGTTATGTGGTTAAGTTGAGAAAGGATCGCAGAGTGAGATAGCCATATTTATCGCCTTCCCTATATGTTTGATTGCCAACCTGAAATGGTGAAGTTGCCAAACCCCTATATATATTGCTTAAAGGGTGATCAAAATCGCCAAACACCTATAGAAATAGGGATTAAAAGCAGTTATGTTATGCAACACCCTCACGCGGGAAACCACCAAAAAAGGAGTTAACTAGATGGCTGTAAAGAAAAAAGCTGCACCAAAAAAGAAGGCCGCTGCAAAGAAAGCTGCCGCTGCTGCACCTAAGAAAGCAGCAACCAAGACCGAGATTCTGAACAACCTCTCAGAGGCCACCGGTCTGACCAAGAAGGATGTCGGTGCTGTATTCGACGCCATGTCAGAAATGATCAACAAAGAGATCAACCCACGTCGTCGTGGACCGGGCGTATTCAATATCCCAGGTCTGATGAAGATCAAGGTTGTGAAGAAGCCTGCTACCAAGGCTCGCAAGGGCATCAACCCCTTCACCGGCGAAGAGATGATGTTCAAGGCGAAACCAGCACGCAACACCGTCAAGGTACTGCCGCTGAAGGCGCTGAAAGAGATGGTCTAAGCCCTTACCGGCCAATGATCAAGAAGAACCGGGGTTTGCCCCGGTTTTTTTTGGCCATGGATGGCCTTATGCCGCGAAGCACACGGATGTGCGAGAGCGGCGTGCTGAAGTCATCTGGAATGAGTCAAGAGAACAGGGGGCGCGGGAGCGGTGGCGACCATTCACGAGTTGTCTTTACGCCTGATCACTGTGTTCCAGCGCCCATCTGCGATGCCCATTAACTATTGATAATGATGCTTCTCGACTGCACTACTCATGGTGCTAACGCGACACTCCTATCTCGTGAGCGGTACAGTAGATCTGTCATTGAATCGTTTCGTAGAGTGCTTCGAGTAATGCACTACGATTTGTATCTGTTACCGCGCGTTCTCCTCGAACTAATATCCTGGCGCTTGAAAGCACGCACTGCTGTGCGAAGTTCCAAAATGTAGGGTGGGCACGTTTATGCGCCCACGTGGCGCAAGAGTCGTAGGTTGGGTTGAATGATAAGGAAACCCAACATATCACCCACAACCGGGCCACATCGGCATTTGGTGTGTTTTGTTGCACCCCCGCTGACCGCCATGGATAGCGAAGCGAAGGCGGTTAGTCCGCGATAGTCGACGCCGTCTGCCTATTCGTAGTTGAGAGCGAGAGCGAACGACGAAGACTGTTTGCTTGGGCTTGGATGCCCAAAACAAACTTTCGCAAAAATAGCGACTCCCCGGAATAGTACTTCCTCGCTTCGCTCAGGGCTCGCTCAACCTACCCTGCGGTCATTGATGTTTAGTTGCCCTGGATGCCTGTTGGCGTGCAGCGATGAAGTCGCGGTGGGGGAGGTAGATGAGGCTGGCGATTTTGCGGATCTGGTGTTCTTCGTGATCATCCTTATGGCCATCGGCGAAGGCGACGCGCCAGAGTAGTTCGATGATCTCTCTTTTCTCGCTGAGTTTGAAGTGGTCGTTGATCAGGCGGGTGTAGGGGTAGAGCGAGACGCTCTGTTCACTACTGCGTTCGGCCTCGTCCATCAGTAGCTTGAGGGCCGTCTCATCGAGTGAGAAGCGGTTGCGTAGTAGCTGTTCAATGGCAGAGCGTTCTGCTGTTTCGATGGTGTGATCGGCACGTGCTATCTCGATTAGCAGTGTGGCGGTTGCCAGCTGCACGCCATCGATGATGCTGCTGCTTTTGCTGCTACAGCGCCTGGAACGCTGTAGCAGGCGTCGTAATTGATCGATCATTGCCGTTAGAGCCTGTTACGCATTGTCGAGGTACTGCGACCAATCGTGTTGCTCTCCGTATACAAAGAAGTGCGGATTGAGCAGCGAATCCTTGGTGTTATAACGCAGCGGCTGCATGTCGGTTTCGGTCAGCTGACCACCGGCCTCTTCGACCACGCATTGTGCGGCAGCTGTATCCCACTCAGAGGTGGGGCCGAGGCGTGGGTAGAGATGAGCACGACCCTCTGCCACCAGGCACGATTTGAGCGAGCTACCCATGCCGATGATTTCGTATTCACCGATCCGTTCCAGGAAGGCGTTGAGTGAGTCGCCACGATGTGAGCGACTGCCAGCGACCCGAAGCGGACCGTCATTGTGTGATGCGACCTTGATCTGCTCAGGCTCGCCGCCGGGGATCTGCTTGAATGAACCGCCACCCTCCCAGGCGAAGTAGTCGACGCCACTGACCGGTACGTGGATCGAGCCGAGTACTGAGCGGTGGTTGTGGATCAGTGCGATATTGACGGTGAACTCACCGTTACGTTTGATGAACTCGCGGGTGCCGTCGAGCGGATCGACCAGCCAGTAGGTGCTCCATTGGCTGCGTTCGGAGAAGGGGATGTTCGCCTCCTCTTCAGAGAGTAGTGGTATCTCGGGTGTTAGTGCTGCGAGCCCTGCCTTGATGGCACCGTGTGCTGCCATGTCCGCCTGGGTCAGTGGCGACTGGTCTTCTTTCAGTTCAACACTAAATTCGGTGTTGTAGATCTCGATAATGAGACGACCCGCCTCACGTGATAGTTCGGCTACTGGGCCGATCAGTGCCTCGAGATCGAGTGGGCAGGGGGTGTTTGATTCAGACATTGTTGGTCCTTTCGCGTATCAAAAACAGTGCGGCAATGGTGCGCGCCTCGGTGCACTCTTCATGTTGCAGTAGTTGATCGAGTTGGCTCAGTTTCCACGGCACTACCTCAAGCTCCTCGGGTTCGTCACCCTCCATCCGTTTCTCATAGAGCCGTTCGGCCAGCACGATATGGGTGGTGTGCCCCAGATAGCCGGGTGCGAGGGTCAGAGAGGTGACGTGTGTTAGCTGTTCTGCGCCGTAACCTATCTCCTCCATAATCTCGCGATTGGCCGCCTCGACTGGAGGTTCGCCTGCCTCGATGCGCCCCTTTGGAAGGGTCAGTTCGTAACGATCGACACCGGCGGCATATTCGCGCACCAGTAGCACTGTGTCGGCATCGAGCATCGGTACGATCAGTACCGCACCGTGCGGAGAGCCGATCAGACGCTCGTAACTCACCTCGACGCCATTACTAAAACGTAGATCGAGCTGCTCGACTTTGAAGAGTCGAGTGGATGCGATCATGGTGGTACTGAGGACTTCAGGTTTTTTTTGCATCGTCTCGGTTATGGGTGTTGCTGGGCAGCCGACATTGTACATCAGCTCTGAGGCTGGCACAGGTCGGTGGGAGGGTCGATAATAGAGGGCAAAGGAGCCCCTTATGACCAATGCGACCGAACCCGACTGGAGTGCGATCCACACCCTGTTTCTCGACATGGATGGAACGTTGCTCGATCTGCACTTCGATAACTACTTCTGGCAGGAGCATGTGCCGCAGCGATATGCCGAGATCAATGAACTTGAGATCGAGCGGGCGCGTGAATTGCTCTATCCACGTTTTCAGGCTGCCGAGGGGACGATGGAGTGGTACTGCGTCGACTACTGGAGTCAGGAGCTGGGACTCGATATCGCAATGCTCAAAGAGGAGGTCGATCATCTGATCGCGATCCATCCCCACGTGGTCGATTTTCTCGAGGCGCTTGAACGCTCAGGACGTCGCCGTGTGCTGGTAACCAATGCGCATCAGAAGAGCCTGGCGTTAAAGATGGAGAAGACGCAGCTGGCGGGCCACTTCGAAAAAATTATCTGCACCCACGACTTCGGCAAGCCGAAAGAGGAGACCAGCTTCTGGGATGCCTTGCAGGCGGTGGAACCGTTTGAACCAGCCTCAACGCTGTTGATTGATGACAGTCTGCCAGTACTGCGCTCAGCACACAGCTACGGTATTAAACATCTGCTTGCGGTACGTAATCCCGATACCAGGGGAGCGGCGCGGGATACTGCTGACTTCACAGCTCTGGATCACTTCGAATCTCTGTTGGAATTGGCCGAGCGATCACCAGCATAAGAGTAGCGGTGACTAACCGCACGCTCCTCGTGCTGGGGAGGAGGATGTACTGCTGTGAATCGCGGAGAGTGGTGAGCGGCGTTCAGGATTAGACTTCGTTTTATTCGGGCTACGATCCTGTGTGGTTATTTCTAACCGACTCAGGGTCAGGTCAGGCCCACTTCTTGAAACGTTTCTTGCAGTATTTCAGTAGTGATTTGTAGCTGTCGAAATAGAGGTTGAAGCCATCTTCGGCGGGCGCATCAAGTTCGCAGTAATCATTGCTATGGTCGCGGCAGATGCCGGGGCGTTCATGATAGATGCCGCATCGACCATCGCCTTGTAGGTGAAGGCATGGCGAGTCGACCAGTAGTGTCCAGCCATCGTCGTCTTTATAGAATCTGATGTTCTGGTGTGAGATCTGCCACAGCATATGCTGGAAGTCCGCCTTGGAGCGTGGCGTGTCGATCACCTGGGTAATGTAGGTACAACACTTCGAGCCGACGCAAAAACTGCACTTGTTCTCAGGAGTGATCTCCAGCGGTATATCTTTCAACGCTTTTTTCGAACTCTTTTTTGACTTGCCCATGGTGCTGTCCGTTACCTGTGATGTTGTGGAGTATAACGCCCTGTGATGAATTTAATATTTACTTGTGCAGGGTGAACTGATCGAAACGTTGCGTCTGCACCAGACTCGAGCCCGCCTTGGCCTTTACCCGTTGACCGGTGACGGCGGTTAGGTGCAGCTGGCGTCCCTTTTGATAGATGCCCTTGGCAGCAATCATCGTTGTCGGTAGGCCGATCTCAGGCTGCGCCTTTAGGAACAACGATGCCCTGGCCGGTTCATCATCATAGCCACAGTGGGTAGGTGTGGCGTTGCCATCGAGAAAGGCGATGCCGATCTCTATATGGCCGGTACCATCATTTTTTAGCCAACGTACGGTGGCGAGTTGCGGCGGATTGTCATCCGGGACTGGCATGGCGATCACCTCCCCGACGTGTATCTCGACACCGCTGCTGGTTGTACTACTGAGCTGGTTACCTTCGTTGTGTTCATTGACCACGCGCCAGCTTGAGAGCAGGGATTCTCGGTGGCTGGTGAGATAGTCACAGATGCCCTCCAGGCCAACAATCAACGACACATAACGCTCGGCCGATTCACGGGGCAGCTTTCGTTGTTCCTGGCCTCGGTGTTGGCTGGAGAGACGCGCCAGCATCGGTTCGGCCTGTTTTTCATGTCCATTCTCAATGCGCTGTTCCAGCTCATCGAGCAGTGGTCCAATGTCGTAAATTCGCGGCACTTCGGCACGCTCAACATCGCCCTCCTTGCAGCCGCGCGGGGGAGAGTCGCCATTGAGGTCGATCAGAAAGCTGCCCTGACACTTGGCCGCTTCGGCGCTGTCGATGCGGCAGAGTGGTGCCAGTTCTAGATAGGCCTGAAACAGTGGCAGCAGCTCATTCTCGCCGAGTCGGAATGGATCACTGATGGTCAGTAACATCACTCGTTTGTAGAGATTGGCGGTGGTGCTACTGTCGCGTCGTCCGATCGCCGGAGTGTTCTCGCAGCCACTCTGTTCAGCATAGTAGTAGAGTTGGTGCAGCTCGAGTAGAGCGAAGGGTGGCACCGGTCCGTAGTAGCGGTAGGTGTGCAGCAGTCCGAGGGTGATCTGTTCCATGCTGCGAAAGATCGCCAGTAGCAGTAGCTTATCCTTGCTGGGTACGAGCTTGTTGCGATAACCCTCCATCACTACCAGTTTGTACCCGTCAGCCAGGGTGGCGAAAAGCAGTCCCACCTGGTCGATAAACTCATTCTGCTCGTCACTCTGCTGAATCTGTTTAATCAACTGCTTGATATCGACAGCGCTGAAGAGTCGTTCGACAGGTTTACGATAGAGTTCAAGCAGGTTGATACGCTGTTTGATCGGCATCTTCTGTGCGTTAAATGCCTCGAGTCGCTCTCTGATCTGCCTGGCGGTGTCACTGTAGTTGAATAGTGGCAGTTCGTTGAGCCAGCGATTGAGCGCCCGCTCCTTGAGATCGACCGAGGGGTCGTCGTAGTTGTGCTGGTCGGGGGTTGTTAGCAGTAACAGAGACATAGGGTGATCGGTCTATGTAGAGCGTTGGTCTCTTATCTATGGTGCGGTGTGGGTCAATGTGGAGGCTTAATACTAGAGTGTCAGAGGAAGCTGGGGAAGCCTACCACTGAGATTGATTGCTGCACGGTTACTGTTGCCTCGTGCGCCAAGCATTGAGAGTAGCTGCTGCAGGTCGAGACGCTGCTGGTTGCGTAGATTGAGATTACCGTTCAGCCGGTAGTTCATCTTAGCGTCGATGGTGATCTTGAGGTTGGTCTGCAGATCCCCCCCGAGATCGCTGATATCGATCTGCAGTCCCTGCTCATTTGTTGCAAATGTCGCCTTGAGATCACCCAGTGCGACCGGTTGTGCCAGACTGAAGCTGGCGTCACGCCAGATCAGTTCTCCTGTCAGTGATTTAATCTGTTTTCCAGCAAGGCGTGCCTGTGTTAGCCGTAGTTCAAGTTTGCCGGTGGGTTTCACGGCTGCGGCCATCGGTGGGAGGGGTAGCTGTGCCAGCGAGCTGATAGCGGTGAGACCATCAATGCCAACGAGTTGCTCGGCATCGATTGAGAGCAGACCTTCGCCCTTCACTAGTCGACTCTTGATCTGGGTATTGAAGCCTATCCGTCCGGATAGAAGTGCAGTGGGCGCATAACACCACTCAACGTTCTCCAGAGTGGTGTTATCGATACGGACCGATGCCGCATTTCCCGACCAGAGTGTGCCGCCTGGAGTGTGCAGCTTGAGCTGCGGTAGGTGAGCGCCAAACCAGCCATTAAGGTGTGTGGCAGGCAGTGTGATCACCAGCATTAATAGATAGGCCCCAACGGCGAGACCGAGGTAACGAAGTAGCGGCTTCATGGTGCGCGACGCTGCAGGGTCAGACGTGCGTTGACGATCCCGGCGCTCTCCTGCCTGTCGATCTGTAGCGTGGCGATGGTGATACCGTAACGGCTTTGCAACTCGCCGAGCCAGTGCATCAAGATGTCGAAGCGGCTCTGCTCGAGCCAGACACGCACACTTGTATCGCTGTCGGGTTGTAATCGCTTGATCTGAGATCCCAACTTGCGCAGTTTGGCAGTGCGATCGGTGAGCGAGAGTAGTGATTCGTTACTTCCCTGGGGCGTCGTTGTGCGACCACGCAGCGACGCCGCCTCGAGACGTGCCTGCTCCATCCAGTTAAGGGTGTCGCGCTGCTGCTCAACGCGCTGTTGAAGACGTGTGTTGCTCTTCTGGTAGGGCTCCCAGACCAGCGCATAGAGCGCTAGTGCGAGTAGCGCTACAGCGCCAAACATCAGCATGCGGCGTTCTCGTGCCTCTAGCCCACTCCACCACTGACTCATGAGCCGCTCCTGATGCGCAGACGACCCTCAATGCGACCATTGCGTGAGGTAGCGGAGGCGATCTCGACATTGAGTGATGTGTCGTTATCGAGCTGCTGCTTGAGTTGATCGATCAGCTGCAGGTTCTCAGCGCGCAGGTCGAGCTCCAGTGTGCCGTTACGATAATTGATGGTCTCGATTGAGACGCCATCCAGTTGCTGGATACGCTCTCCGCTTTTCTCCAGTAGCGGTAGTGCGCCGCTGCTACTGGCGCTGCGCTGGCGCAGCTTGACCAGCTTCTGCTCCATTAGCGCCTTCTCTCTTCCGGTTACAAGCTTGCTCTTTGGAAAGGCCTCGAGATAGATCTGTTCGATTTGCTGCTGGTTGTTTTTGCTCTCATCCTGCAGCGCCTGATAGTCACCGATGGTGGCGGTGCCACTCAGGGACAATGCGATCATTAACATCGCGGCGCTGGGAATCCACGGCTTGAGGTTGCGCCCCATTTGTTCACGACGACTGAACTCACCCTGCAGCAGCTCAATCGGTGTTGTGGCCAGGTAGCCTCTGGCATACAGAGGCAGGGTGCCGTCGGCCAGCTGTTTAACGACGAGCTCAATATTGGCGAAGTGGGGCAGAGGAGTGGCCTGACTGCGAAGATCGCTGACCATGATCTGTGCGGGCGGATTCTCTCCCATCTCATCTATGGCGAGTTGTAACACCCTGTCGAGATTGTCAGGGTCGATAGCATAGCCACGGAGGGTGCCACTGCGCAGCAGTGCGCGACGATCATCCAGTAGCAGGTGCCATGTATCCCCATCAAGCGGGAGTAGTTGTGGCTCGGCGACGATCGAGGTGAGAGTCAGGCCGTGTGCGGCGAACTGCTGCTGCCAGTCGATGAGTCTCGATTTGGCAATCACGGCAACCGGCAACGGTGCGTTACCGGTGGGGCGAGGATAGGCGAAGTGGAGCAGCTCGACCTCTTCGCTTAGCTGCTCCTCCATCGCAAAGGGGAGCGCCTGCTGCAACTGCTGGCGACTACGAGTGGGGATTGAGACCTCTGTTAGTAGTAGCGACTCGGCGGGTGCAATCAGGGTGAGGCGGGTGGTGCCGGCGTGACGTGCCAGTTCACTGAATGTGCCGTGTTGCGGCAGGCTGGCACGGCCACCACGATCGAGCGTGACCCAGTGAAGCGCATCTTCACCCTCGAGCTGTAGCAGGATGGTCGGCTCCATCAGTACTCTCCCCGACTGCGCATCAAGATGGCCACCGAACCGTTAGTGGGTCGCTGTACAAGGGTGTGGTGAAGGAGTCGGCTTCGACCGATTTCGCTTTGGCTGTGGATCATGAAGTAGTCTGTGGTCACACCGAGGCCGTTGCCGTCGATTTCGCGTCCTGCAAAGGCCTTATCTTGCAGGAATTGAGCGGTAGTGGCAAAGGCGTTTTCATCCCTTGTCTCGATCAGCGAATCGATGTCACTGCGCTCAAGATCATCGGCCAGGGTCAGCAGAATTTCATCGGGTGCGGTGTTTATATTGATCTTGCTCGGTTGCGGTAGTGCGGTGATGTAGGGGCGCAGGGCCCTAATGTTGTCGGTATCAAAACCGCGGATCAGTCGCAGCTCGCTGATCGAGCCGATCTCCCGGTTGGCGGTGCGGTAGGCGGGTTGCAGACCGAGGTAGTAGTCATCCTCCGCACCATCGGGATAGCGCGGATTGATGTCTTCATCGATCCAGTCGGTGACCGCCTGTAGCAGCGCAGCTTCGAGACCGAGCTGTTTTAGCAGTCGCTCAAAGCGTTTGCGCGCCAGTTCACCACGCGCCTCCCTGGCAATGAGGTTGTTGAGATTAAAACGCCCCTGCAGCTCCTCAATGTTGCCGGAGATGTATCCCCCTTCGACCTCCATCGGCGGCAGGATGGTGGCCCAGTCATCACTGAGGCTATCGGTCTTATTTTCACCACGATCCTTCAACAGTTGATTGATACCCCACGCCTCAGCACCGAGTGCGTAGTGGCGGGTCTGATCGCTATGGATCATATTGGCAGTGCGACGAATATCGAGCTGCTGGCGGGTGACCATCGCCGTTGCAGCGGTGGCGGCCAACGCCACCACCAGTAGGGCGGTGATCAGTGCCACGCCGCGCTGTCGGTATAGGTCCAACACCCTAGCCCCCTACCCGGAAGAGTCGGCTGATACGCCCGTAGTCTTCGGTCTCAATGATGACCTCAATGGCGAGGGGGCGGGGCGTGGTGGCTGCACCGATCTGTGTGGGTGGCCAGCTCTGTTGCCACTCACGTTTATCATCCATCACCCGTAGTGAGATCTGTTCGATACCATCGCTCAGTTCGATCTCAACCGCCTCGCTGTCGGGCGCGCGGTCGAGTACCCGCCAGTGGTGACGGCGCAGGCGCTGCTCATCGAAGCTGTAGGCGACACGCTGCAGCGCGCTGCGTGGGAGGTTGGCTGGGTTTCGCCGACCGCTGCGGGTCAGCTCCAGCAGTGCACCGTCGCTACTGTAGATCTGCAGGGCTGGCAGGCTATCGCCGTATGCACCGCGCACCGGACGTTCGACTGCCTGTTCGATATCGCGTTCCAGATAGCGAAACAGCTTTTGAAGCTGCTGGAGTCGATCGGCCTGTCGTTCGGTATGTTCATGACTCTCCAACACCGAGGCGAGTCCGCCGTAGGCGAGCACCGAGAGGGTGGCGAAGATCGCAATCGCGACCATCAATTCCAGCAGTGTAAAACCGTGCTGCCGCTTCATTGGGTGATCTTCTCGGTTGGACGGGTCAGCAGGGTGACCACGCGTGCCAGCGACGAGTCACTCTCCTTGTTGAGACGTACCTCGATCTCAATCCGTTTCAGGTCTCTGTCGGCGGTGGGGTGGACGGCCATTTGCCAGTGCCACTCCAGATCGGCCGGCTCGCTCTCACCCTTCTGGGTACGGTTCTCCGGCCAGGCGTTGGCAAGCTGCAGTTCGTTGGCCTTATTACTGGCGACCCAGTGTGCGAGTGTCTTGTCGCGCAGGTGGGAGAGGGTGTTGGCACTCTGTCCGCCGCTCTGGATCAGGGCACCGAGTGCCACCGCCAGGATCGACAGTGCGACCAGTACCTCGAGCAGGGTGAAGCCGCGTTGATTTCTTCGTGTCACTCCTCACCTCGTTGCAGTGAGAGCTGGCCGATGGCGTTGGCGCTGATCAGATAGTGCTGCTCGCTGTCGAACAGTTGTAGCTTCAGTTCAAAGGGGGCGATCTCACCATCGGAGAGCAGCAGGAGTTGCGGTTGCGGATCGTCCCCTGCTTCGAGTGCCACCTCAAGGCCATCGAGATAGAGTGTTGCCTCTATATCTTCGGGGAGGGTGCGGGGTCGTAGGGTGTCATCCTCCAGGGCGACCCAGTTCTCCAGATCGAGCTGCAGAAAACGGTAACCCTCAGCGCTGATTTCCACCCCCAGCTCCCTCGAGCCGAGTACCGCCTCCTCGGAGGCGAGTTCCAGCAGCGCGGTAATACGCTGCGCCTCCCGCTTAACCCGATCATCACCACTGCTGTTGAGCGATAGGGAGGCGAAGCTGAGCAGGATGCCGATAATCACCAGCACCACCATCAGCTCCAGCAGGGTAAAGCCGTTTTTACGGCCATGTGGGTAGGGTTGGGGCAGGCGGAGCGCCTTACTCCCAGTTGCCGATGTCGGCATCGTTCCCTTCGCCGTCAGGTTGGTTGTCGGCACCGTAGGAGAAGATGTCGATCTCCGCGTTGCGTACACCGGGGTTCAGGTACTGGTAGTCACTACCCCAGGGATCCTGTGGCAGGCGAGCAATATAGCCCCCCGATTTCCAGTTTCGCGGTTCGGGTGAGTCACTCGGTTTGCTGACCAGTGCATCGAGTCCCTGGTCGGTGGTGGGGTAGTGGTGATTGTCGAGTCTGTATCTGTCTAGAGCTGTTTCAAGGCTGCGAATATCAAATTGAGCCTTGGTTTTTTTTGCCGCATCAGGTTCATCCATGATCTTAGGTATAACCACAGAGGCGAGAATGCCGAGGATGACCACCACCACCAATATCTCAATCAAGGTGAAACCGTGCTGCTTCCGTTGCACGGGGAACTCTCGGTTGCCCTCTGTTATTCTCACTGTCAACATTCCAATTTCCAACTGTTTTGAGTCGGCTCATCATAGCCAATTACCCTGTGTTTTTCATGACCATAAGAGAGATTGTGTGAACCAGTTTCCACTAAAGGTGATAAGACGCTGGCAGTGGGCGCTCTGGGTAGCGCTACCAGCACTGATGATCGCCCTGATTGGCGAGAGTGCAGTGGAGCTGCTGCGCTACGATCGGGGCGCGATTCTCGCGGGGGAGTGGTGGCGGTTGATCAGCGGTCATTGGGTCCATCTCAACATCATGCATCTGTTGCTCAACCTCGCCGGCCTGTTATTGGTAGCGATCCTCTTCGATCGCGCCCTGCCGATACGCAGCTGGTTACTATTGGTGCTGCTCTCAGCTCCGCTGGTTTCGATCGCCCTGCTGCAATTCGATCGGGAGCTGATCCACTATGTGGGTCTCTCCGGTCTGCTGCACGGCCTGTTTGTGGCCGGAGCTCTCGTCTCGATCGGTCGGATGCGTGTCGAGTCGATGGGGCTGTTGCTGGCGATTGCAGCCAAGCTCGCCTGGGAGCAGTTCAATGGCGCTACGCCCGGTACCGCAGAGCTGGTCGGTGGTCGGGTGATCGTCAATGCACACCTCTATGGTGCGATTTCGGGGCTGCTGCTGATCGGGTTATTACGTAGACAAACACGATAGCGACGGTGGTAATCTAGTGACTAACTTCAAAGTAACCCAACCACATAAGAGATGATGAGAGAGAGAGACAACCGAATCGATCCCCGCGAGCTGCCCGAGGATATGGGGTTGGCGGTCGAGCCGAAGCGTAGAAAACCGAAACCCAGGCCTGAGCAGAGCAAGACCTGGCTTAAGGTCACAGGCGCTCTGGTAGCGCTGTTTGTGCTCAGTTCGGTGATCTACAACTGGAGCGGTGAGAGTGAAACGCCTGAGTCGAGCGAGAGTGCGCAGGGTAAGTCTGAGCCGCTACCTGAGCCAGCTGTTGATCATCGCGAACAGCGTTGGGTGCATGAGCGGGTCAATATGCGCGGCGGTGCGGGAACCAGTCATGCGGTGATCGAGACCCTGGCTGTAGGCTCGCAGTTGGCGGTGATCAGCCAGTCGGGTCGCTGGTCAAAGGTCGAGACCGAGAGCGGTCTGGTTGGCTACATCTATAGCCCGCTGTTAAAACGCGAGCGGTAGAACGAAATGCTTTGAGCTATAAGTATCAGAAGAAGGCGATAAAAAAAGCCACCTTACTCATCCTTCCCTAAGGAGATGTTATGGCAGTCGAACAAGAACCCACCTTCCGTGAAAGTGTCGACCTGATGGTCGACCGCGCCCTGGCAACGATGGATCTCGATGCGGGGACACAGCAGGCGATCAAGTCGTGTAACTCTGTTATTCAAATTCGCTTTCCAGTAAAGATTAAAGGTGAGATTGAGGTCTTTACCGGCTGGCGAGCCGTTCACAGTAACCACCGGTTGCCGGTCAAGGGTGGTATTCGCTATGCGTCCTACGCCGACCAGGATGAGGTGGAGGCGCTAGCTGCGCTGATGACCTACAAGTGTGCGATTGTCGATGTCCCGTTTGGCGGATCCAAGGGTGCGCTGCAGATCGATCCAAGTAAGTATGACCGCGATGCCCTCGAACAGATCACCCGTCGCTTTACCCTGGAACTGGTGCGAAAGGGTTATCTCAGTCCCTCAGAGAATGTACCGGCACCCGATGTTGGTACCGGTCAGCGTGAGATGGCGTGGATGGCAGACACCTATAAACACCTCCATCCCGAAGATATTAACTACATGGCCTGTGTGACCGGCAAGCCGGTCAACCACGGGGGTATCCGTGGTCGAGTCGAGGCGACTGGGCGCGGTGTTGAGTATGCGCTGCAGGAATTCTTCCGCCATCCTGCCGATGTTGGTCATGCCGGGATGAGCGGTACGCTTGAGGGGAAGCGGATTATCGTGCAGGGGCTGGGTAATGTCGGCTACCACGCCGCCAAGTTTCTCAGCGAAGATGATGGTGCGTTGATCACGGCGATCATCGAGCGTGATGGTGCATTGATTAACGATAAAGGCCTCAAAGTTGAGGCGGTCTATCAGTACATCCAGGAGCACGGCACCATCAAGGGTTACCCGGATGCGAGCTTCGAGGCTGATGGAAAGGTGGTGCTGGAGAAGAGTTGTGACATTCTGATCCCTGCGGCGCTTGAGGGTCAGATCACGGTGGAGAACGCAGCGCGGATCGATACCAAGCTGATCGCGGAAGCGGCCAATGGCCCGGTTACCTTTGGTGCAGATGCGATTCTGCGTGAACGCGGTATCACCATCATGCCCGATGCCTACGTCAATGCGGGCGGTGTCACCGTCTCCTACTTCGAGTGGATCCGAAATATCTCCCATATCCGTTTCGGTCGCATGCAGCGGCGTCAGGATGAGATGCGCGGTCACCAAATCGCCAATCTGCTTGAAGAGGTCACCGGCTTCTCAATCTCCGATAAGGTTAAAAAAGATGTGACGAGTGGTGCCAGCGAGGTCGATCTGGTCCGCTCAGGCCTGGATGACACCATGCGCCTCGCCTACCAGTCGATGCGTGAGAAGATGCTTGAAAATGGGCGGGTCAACGACCTGCGCACAGCCGCCTATGTTGTGGCGCTGGAGAAGGTGTCACGTTCCTATCTCGATATCGGTGTCTATTGATTGCGAGCAGCGCAATTACACCAGAGCCTAACGACGAAAGAGCCTCAAACAGAGCAGCGCTAGCAGGGCCGAGAGGCTCAGCGAGCCACCACCGCTACTGCTGCCCCCACCACTAACCGTTGATCGATCAGGTGATGCCTCGACCGTGATGGTCACCTGCTGGCTATCTGAGTAACTGCTGTTGCCGCTATCGGTAGCGATAAAGGTGATTCGATGGATACCGACCAGAGAGAAGGTCGGGCTCCAGCTGAAGTCGGCCGTACCGTCACCATTATCGGTCAGTGTTGCAGTGCTCGGTAAACTGGTGGCAGTAAGTAGAGGGTCGCTCCCATCGCTGTCGGTGGCACTGATACTGAAACTCAAGGTCTCTCCCTCGATTACCGTCTGATTGTCGATGCTGGCTAGTACCGGTGCTACCTCGGCCTCAACGCTGATGGTGATGGTCTGGCTGTCGGTTAGCCCTGAGTCGTTTCGATCGGTGGCGATGAAGGTAATGGAGTGGTCGCCGGTCTGACTGGGCGATGGAGTCCATAGGAAGTAGGCCGTTCCCTCATCATTGTCGAGCAGCGTTGCGCCACTGGGCAACCCCGTGGCGGTAAGCAGTGGATCGGTGCCATCGGTATCAGTGCCGGAGATCGAGAAGCTGAGTTGTTCGCCTTCCATTACCGATTGGTCGTCGATCGTGTTGAGGGTCGGCGCAACATCGCCAACAACGCTGAAGGTGACAGTCTGGCTGTCGGATGAACCGCTATCGTTACGGTCGGTGGCGGTGAAGGTGATGTCGTGATCACCGATCTGGCCCGAGGTCGGTGCCCAGGAGAAGTCAGCGGTACCATCATCGTTGTCACCAAAGGTGGCGCCGGTAGGGAGAGTGGCTGCGGTCATGATCGGGTCAGAGCCGTCACTATCAGTTGCGGTGATGGTTAGTGTGTTGGTATCGCCGACGACGATGGTTTGGTTTTCAATGGTGAAGAGAGTCGGTGTGCTGACATTGTTAATGTTGATGATGACGGTGTCGGTATCGGTGCGTGACTCATCGTCGGTCACGGTCAGTTCAAAAGTGAGTGAGCCGGAGCTGTTCGGAATGGTCACGGTTGGTGTTGCGGTGGTGCTACCGGTGATAGTGGCGGTGGTGCCTGCGGTCTGGCTCCAGCTAAAGGCCGTTACACAGTCATCGGCTACCGAACCACTCAATTGAATCTCGTCTGTTGGATCACCTGCCGTGTCACTTCCGGCATCGGCGGTGGGGTCGGTCGCGGGGCGAGCGCAGCCGACTGCTGCATAGGCGTTGAGGATGCCCGCTCCACAGGTTGAGGTAGTGCAGTCATCGCCAGTACCGGTGGGAAAGATTCGAGCTGAATCTTTTAGTTTCTGTTCAATTTCGGTAGGCGTCAGTGTCGCATCAACGGCGAGCATTAACGCGGCTACACCCGAGACATGTGGCGTGGCCATGCTAGTACCGCTGTAGTATGCGTAAGAGTCGCTGCTATTCGCTGTGGTTGAGCCACTATCAAGAGTGGAGTAAACACTAGAGCCGGGAGCGGCGATGTCGATAAGCGCGCCGAAGTTGCTGTAGCTGGCAAGGCCGCCAGTACGGTCGACCGCAGCAACGGCTACCACGCCATCGCAGTTGGCAGGGGCACTGTTGCTGACGTTACCGCTATCATTACCAGCCGCTGCAACGATTACAGTGCCTGCTGCGGTGACGGCATCAACCGTGTTTTGCTCCGATGTGCTACAGCTGCCAGAGCCACCCAGGCTGAGGTTGATGACCTTGGCGGGGTTTGGATTGTCGCTGACACCTGGGACCGAAATGCCTGCGGCCCAGCTCATGCCGTCAATGATGTCAGAGGTGTATCCGCCACATTTACCCAGTACGCGGATGGGAAGTAGTTTTCCGGTCCAGTCGACTCCGGCTACGCCTTTGCTGTTGTCTGAATCTGCGGCGATAGTGCCAGCGACGTGGGTGCCGTGCCATGAACTGCTTTCTACATCACATCCAAAGAGGACACTGCCACCATCAATACTCTCTGCGTTACTGACCCAGTCGCCCGGGTCGGTTGGGTCTGCATCGCGGGCATCACCATCGTTGGCGGTGGTGTAATCACCCGCGCCATCTTCATCGACGAAATCGTATCCCGGCAGCACGCGGTCGTCGTCATCGTTGATATTGCCATCGGCAACGATGTCGGTGTGAGGTAGTAAGCCGGTATCGATGACTGCAGTGATGACTGAAGCGCTACCGGTGGTGATGTCCCAAGCCTTCTCAAGATTGGCTGAACCCGGTTCGCTGTCATCGATGACATCGTGCAGAGGCCACTGATCGTCGTAGCGAGTGTCGTCGGGTTCTGCCATTGGGAAGCGGATGTAGTCGGGCTCAACATACTCAACCTCGGGATCAAATTGTATGCGTTGAGCGATCATTCTTACATCGTAGATAGAGAGGTGTCTGGGTAGGCGAATGACCTCAGATCTGCCCGACATGCGTCGGTGATGTTTGATGGTGTTGCCAGCACGTACGGCGAGTCGACTGATGCGGTCGCTATTCAGTGCGCGCCGTTTTCCATCGCTTTCGGGGCGTAGTTTGACGATTAAACGGTCGGTGTGATCACCAAGCAGCAACCTGCGGGCATCCTGATACTTTCCGCCAGCTGTGGCAGAAGTAGTGAGGGTGCAAAGCAGGACCGGTAAAACGATCCGGGTGACTGTTTTCATCGACTATCCATCGGTTACTTCGCGGTTTTACGTCGAGCATCCAGCTCGGCATAGATTGTGTCTTCTCGGTTGTTGAGTCTCTCGATGAGGCGGTTCAGGTGCGCCATGTCGGTCAGACTGCCCGCATAGAGCAGATGAGCGCCACCCGATGTTGCTCGTATATATTTAAGTGTCGCTTCGGTACCTTCACCCAGCTGTGCCATATAGGCGTTATCGGCAGGTGCAGCCACCTCTGGAGTGAATTTAATGATAATACGCGCGCTTAGATCACCGTTCGCGGGTTTGTCGACGACACACCCCGTCATTAGCAGCGTCAGAAATAGTATTGCTGCAGCCAGGAGTCGATTGAATTGATTGTGGTATTTCATGGCGAGGCGCCTTTGGGTTGCTTTGTTACCCCCGGTTATAGCGCCCAGGCCGGATGGTAACAATCGCCCGTCACTCAGAGTGTGAACTACCGCACATCACTGTACCAGCTGATTGAGATCGAAGGTCGGCAGCACGATACTGCCCATCAGCAGAATTAGCAGCGTCTCGAAGATGTCGAGCAGCCCAGCGATCACCGTCTCATCGATATTGCGGTGCGGTGGGGCTGATTACACGCTCGCTTTGCTAACGCACTTTCAGGCGGCGTGAGAGCATGGCGAGGAAGACGAAGAGAGGAAGTAGACCGAGACTACCGCCACCACCTCCGCTTGAGCCTGATGAGGTGTTCGAAACCGTCACGGTGATCGTCTGTCTGTCGATCAGAGCGTTGTTGCTACGGTCGGTGGCGGTGAAGATGATCTCGTGACTCCCTCCCTGATCAGAACCCGGTGTCCAGTTGAAGTTTGCGCTGCCGTCGTGGTTGTCATCGTAGGTCGCTCCTAATGGGAGGTCGCTGACGGTGAGTCGCGGATTGCTGCCGTCGACGTCGCTGGCGGTGACGGTAAATTCGAGCATAGTGCCCGCAGAAGCGTTTCGGTTGGATAGGGTGGTGAGGATCGGCGCGGCGTTCTCGACGGTGATGGTGAAGCGCTCGTAGTCGACCAGCGAATGATCATCGCCGTCGGTGGCGATGACGATTACATTGTAGCTGCTGTCATTGTTGGTCTCATTGGAGTTGAGAGTAATGGTTGCTGAGCCGTTGCCGCCAGCGCTAAAGAGGGCGTTGGTGGGCTGCCCCGCAGCGACGATTATCGGTGCTGTGGTGCCGCTGTAGTCGACGCTGATCGGGATGTTGAGATTGTCGCCACTGGTGATGGTGTGGTCGGCGAGCGGTGCGATTAGCGGCTTGTCTCGTGTGTAGATCAGTGCCTGATGGGCATCGAGAATACCTTCGCCGCAGAGCGGGGTATGGCAATCGCCACCGGCGCTGCCGGTACCGAGGGGGAAGGTACGCGCGGTTGAGGTGAGAATCGTCTCGACCTCCGATGGCAGGAGGGTCGGGTCGATGGCGAACATCAGTGCGGCAACACCGGCGACGTGGGGGGTGGCCATGCTGGTACCGACATAGCCGAGGTAACTGTTGTCGTTATTGGCTGTGGTGGTGCCGCCGTCGAGTGTGGAGAGAATCTCGTTGGTATCACCGCCGGGGGCGGCGATGTCGATCAGGGTGCCGTAGTTGCTGTAACTGGCCAGACCGCCGGCGCGGTCGACGGCGGCGACCGCGATCACATCGTTGCAGTTGGCGGGGGCGCTGATGCTGACGTCCCATGCGTCGTTGCCTGCTGCCACCACCACGACCGCACCGGCGGCGGTGACCGCGTCGATGGTGTTCTGCTCGGTGGTGCTGCAGTCGCCGTAACCACCGAGACTGAGGTTGAGCACCTTGGCGGGGTTGGCGTTGTCGGGCACCCCGGGGACGGAGAGGCCGGCCGCCCAGCGCATGCCGTCGGTGATGTCGGAGTTGTAGCCGCCGCATTTACCGAGCACGCGCACTGGCAGCAGCTTGCCCACCCAGTCGACGCCGGCAACACCGCTGTTATTGTCGCTGTCGGCGGCGATGGTGCCGGCGACGTGGGTGCCGTGCCAGGAGCTATCCGCGACGAAACAGCCGAAGAGGCTGCTCTCGGCGTCACTGCTCTCGGCGTTGGTTACCCAGTCGCCCGGGTCGGTCGGGTCGGTGTCGCGGCCGTCGCCATCATTGGCGGAGGTGTCATCGCTGACGAAGTCGTCATAGTCGACGAAGTCGTAGCCGGGTACGACGCGGTCATCGCCGTCGTTGATGTTGCCGTCGGCGACGATGTCGGTATGGGGCAGCAGGCCGGTATCGAGTACTGCCGTCACTACCGAGGCGCTACCGGTGGTGATGTCCCACGCCTTTTCCAGGTTGGCCGAGCCCGGTTCGCTATCGTCGGTGACATCGTGCAGATGCCACTGTTCGTCGTAGTGTGTGTCGTCGGGGGTGGCCATCGGGTAGCGGATGTAGTCGGGTTCGACGTAGTCGACATCGGGGTCTTCGGCGATCGAGGCTGCGAATGTCTTGACCGTGTCGATGGTGTAGTGTGCAGGAAGCCGTACCACCTCGGCGCGACCAGACATGCGCCGGTGTGGTGTTAGTGTGATCCCTGCAAGGCCGGAGAGGCGGCTAACTCGATCGTGATTGAGCGCTGTGCGCTTGTCGCCCTGCGTGTCGTGGAGCTTGATGATTAATCGATCGGTGTGGCGACTGCCTCCCGCTTCGCGCTCCGCAGCCACGCCGGGGTTTGTTAGCGCCAGTAGTGCAAGCGACAGCGTTGCGCCAATCAAATGTTTCACAATCACGTCCATCGCTGACCGCCATGGATAGCGAAGCGAAGGCGGTTAGTCCGCGATAGTCGACGCCGTCTGCCTATTCGTAGTTGAGAGCGGGAGCGAACGACGA
>NZ_MPRL01000059.1:0-22435 GCF_002020875.1 Solemya pervernicosa gill symbiont
TTCGTCGTTCGCTCGCGCTCTCAACTACGAATATGCAGACGGCGTCGACTATCGCGGACTAACCGCCTTCGCTTCGCTATCCATGGCGGTCAGCGAGGGCGATGAAGGGGTCGGCGAGGTTGTCGCTGCCCTTGCCGCTGACGTAGAAGTTACCGGTCTGCTCCCAGAAGCGGTGGATATCAGCAACGCGATCCTCGCTGGCCGGCATCTGCTTGAGCATGATCGGCAGGTGCGACTCCTGCTTGAGCATCGGCACGGCAACGCTGCCGAGGTTCTTGTGGGTCAGCTCCTTGAGCTCATCGAAACCGCGATGCACCACGCGCAGGTTATCTTCAACCACGCTGCGTCCCTTGTTTCCGAACTTCGACTCGAGCTGATCCTCGATCGCCTTGAACAGTGTCTTCTCGTTCAGACCGGCCGACTCCATCACCCCGGAGGCGCGGAAGAAGGCACCCTGGAAGGCGATACCCTGCATACGGAACTGCAGCTAGGGGTTGGAGGCCTCTTCGAGCGCCACCTTGAAGGCGTCGATGTAGAAGATCTTGATCTCATTTTCGACCGCTGACCGCTATGGATAGCGAAGCGAAGGCGGTTAGTCCGCGATAGTCGACGCCGTCTGCCTATTCGTAGTTGAGAGCGCGAGCGAACGACGAACCAAAACAAGCTTCCGCAAAAATAGCGACTCCCCGAGATGTACTTCTGTGCGCTGACGGGGAACGCCTGCCATAGCTCCTGCTCGGTCTCGAGATTCGACTGGATGATCAATACACCGCCCGGTTTCAGACCGGAGAGGGCGTTGGTGTTCTCGAGCACGTTGGGATCGGGTGAGAGCACCACGTCGACGAAGTGGAACTCACAGTTGACCGGAATCGGGGTCGGTGCGGCGGAGAGGTAGTAGGTGGTCGGCTGACCCTTCTTCTCCGAACCGTACTTGGGATTAGCCTTGATATCGTAGTCGAGCAGCTCGAACAGGGTCATCGCCAGATTCTTGCCGGTGGTCACCGCGCCCCAGCCGCCGACCGAGTGCATGCGCACGGTGATCGAACCTTCCGGCATCAGGTTGGGGTTCTCGGAGCCTTTCAGTGCCATCTTGCCGATACCGGGATAGGCATCCTGCAGCTCCTCCATGTAGAGCTCCTGCTTGGGGCTCATCGCCTCGTCGCGTACAAATTCGACCGAGAGGTAGAAGAACTTACGGCGCTCACCGCCGGGGATCATGTTCTCCACTGCGCCAATAATGGCCTCGGGCTGCAGATCGCGTGAACCGAGTCCGTAGGCACCGGAGTAGAGGATCGGCATGTGTTCCGCCTTGGTGTAGTTGGCGTAACCGGGGTAGGCATCTCCGGCCTCGCGACCGTTCTCCAGCGCCTTGGTCAGTGAGGCGCGGATCTCGCGCATCAGTGGCAGATCCTCAGCCAGCGGCTGGTCGGTACGCTCCAGTACTACCACGCCCTTCTTACCCTTCAGCGCATGGCTGATCAGATCGCCGGGGAAGGGGCGGAACATGGTGAGATTGAGTACACCGATCTTCAGATGGCGGGTCTTGGCCAGATAGTCTGCGACCGTCTCGGCCTGCACGATCATCGAACCCTGACCGCAGATCACATACTCCGCCTCGTCGATGTTGTCGGTGCCGACACGTCCGTAGCTGCGACCGGTCAGCTCGCGGAACTCCTCCATCACCATCTCAGAGATGGCGGGGATGTGGTCGAAGAAGTAGGGGCGCTGTGCCGCGACCGCCTGCATATAGGCGTCCTGGTTCTGCACGCTGCCGGAGGTGAGTGGACGGTCGACATCCCAGATCTGTGGGATACGGCGGCGTGTATCGCCATAGATCAGGGTCTGTGCCGGTGTTGGGGTTCTAATCTCATCATCAGGTTTACCGAGGAACTCCTCGATCAGCTCGCGCTCGGGCACGTTGATCGACTCGATCAGGTGGGTGGTGAGGAAGCCGTCCTGCGCGACCACGCCGGGGGTGAGTGCAAGCTCGGCGATCTTGCGACCGATCAGGTTCAGATCGGCCGCCTCCTGGGCGCTGTTGGCCATCACCTGGAAGAAGCCGGTGTCATCGATGCAGTGGTAGTCGTCGTGGGCGCAGTGCACGTTGAGGCTCGCCTTGGTGATGGCGCGGCAACCGATGTTGAGGATGTAGGGAAGGTGTTTGCCGACTGCACCGTAGAGCGACTCGTGCATAAAGGCGACGCCCTGCGCAGAAGAGAAGTTGGTGGCGCGCATACCGGTCATCGAGAGGCCAGCGGTGACCGCGGCGGCGGCGTGCTCACTCTCGGGTTCAATAAAGATCAGCGGACTGTCAGAGATGTTGAGATGGCCTTTGGAGGCCTCTTCGGCCCAGAACTCACCCATCTGCGTTGAGGGGGTGATCGTGTAGGCGCCGGCGGCGTCACTCGCCTCGCGTTCGCACATGATGACCGCTGTGTTGCCGTCCATAGCCATACGAATACCGGGATACTTAACTTCGCTTGTTTTGCTCATATGGAGTGCTCTCTACTTGTCGAACGGTTAATCTCAATGTCCCTAAACGCGTGGTAGCGGCTCCTGCCGCAGTACCTTGCGGGCCTCAACGCCCTTGACCATGCCGTAGTGGTTATCCAGCCAGACGATCGCCCCGGTGGGGCAGCGCTCGATCGCAAGTTTCGAAGCGAGCGCATTCTTTTCGTAGTCGACTATCGCCAGATTGTTCGCGATGGTGACCACCCCCTCGGGTGCATCGGCAGCGCAGCGGGCGCAAGCGGTACAGACCACATCGCAGTGCGACTCCGCTTCGTCCTGTGGGTCGAGGTTCTTGCAGGCGACCCAGAGCTGGTGGCTGACCGGCTCGAGGGAGAAGAGATCCTTGGGGCAGACATCGACGCAGTCACCACAGGCGGTGCACTTGTCTTCGTTAACCATCGGCAGGCCAAACTTGTTCATGGCGATCGCATCGAAGTCGCAGACGATCTCGCAGTCGCTCAGGCCGATGCAGCCCCAGGCACACCCCTTACCACCACCGGCGACCACGGAAGCGGCGCGGCACGACTTGAGTCCTTCGTAACCGGCGCGGGTGAAGGCGACGTGGGAGCCACCGGCGCAGGCGAGACGGGCGACCCGCTTCTCGACATCGCCGGCATCGACGCCGAGGTAGTCGGCGATGACCAGGTTGTCATCCTCGCTGTTGACGGTGCAGGCGGCGGGAGTGATCTCGCCATTGACCAACATCTCAGCAAAGGGGCGGCAGCCGGGGGTGCCGCAGGCACCGCAGTTGGCACTCGGCAGTAGCTGCTCGACCTCGTCGATACGGGGGTCTTCGTAGACAAAGAGCTTACGGTTCGCCACCACCAGCACGCTGGCGAGCAGGGTGCCGAGTCCGGCCATGAAGGCGGCGGCAGTGACGATGTGTTCGATCTCTGGGCTCATAGTTGTCAAATAACCTACAATTACAGTCAGGCAATAACCTCGTAACTCATGTGGCATTCAAAATAGGGAAAGGTTTTGTATTTGACACGACAATTATTTCAATCCTTAAGATTGAATATCTCAATACTGAAATAATTGCCCATGGAAACGACACCCGCGCTCTACTACAAACAGAACCGCCTGAAACAGCTGCGCGCCTTCTGCATGGCAGCCCGCACCGGCAGCATATCCCTTGCAGCTGAGAGCCTTTTTCTCAGTCAGCCGACCGTTACACTGCAGATCCAGGCCCTCGAGAGAGAGCTCGAAATCAAGGTGTTTGAGCGGCGCGGTCCGCATATCAAATTGACCCCAGAGGGGGAGACGCTCTACAAACTTTCCGAATCTCTGGTGGAGGGAATCGACAAGCTACACGAGAGTTTTGCCGCAACTTTTGGCGAGATCGAGAGTGGTGAACTGAACATCGCTGCGGGAGAGTCGACCATCCTCTACGTACTGCCCGACCCGGTTTCACAGTTCACCGAGGCCTACCCGAACGTAAAGATGAAGTTGCATAACGTGACCGGGCGAGATGGTTTGCAGATGCTGCGCGCCGATGAGGTCGACTTCGCCGTCGGCTCAATGCTCGAGGTGCCGGACGATATCGACTACTACCCGATCGTCACCTACTACCCGACCCTGATCACCCCGGTCGATCACCCGCTGGCCGAGATCGACGAGATCACCCTGGAGGACATCAGCCCCCACGGTCTGATCCTGCCGCCTCATCACCTCTCTACATGGCGCATGGTCGACCTGGTCTTCCGCCAGCACGAACTGACCTTCAACGTCACCCTGGAAGCGGGTGGTTGGGAGATCATCAAGAAGTACGTCGAGCGGGGACTCGGCATCTCCATCGTCACCGACGTCTGTCTTACTGGAGAGGAGCGACTGGTAAGAAAATCATTGGTCGACTACTTCCCAACCCGCACCTACGGACTGGTGGTCCGACAGGGGCGCTTCCTCTCGCCACCGGCAAAACGTTTCATCGAGATGATGGAGGCATTCTATGCCGGTAAGGTGCAGCAGGACCCGAGGCTGGCGGAGCTGGTGGAGCGGATGTAGGTTAAGGACGATTCGCAGACCCTTGTATGCCCGATTCTGGACAGAGGCGACGAGCATATTCTGGTTTCTTGATGGCAACTAGAGGATGATCGCTGCTTTGTATCGACTGACGTTTGAGGTTGTCTGCTTTCCATGAGTGATGGTCAGAGTTTGTTTGATAAATTGGTTTCAAGTGCCCTCGATTTTGAGCGCGCTACCCATCCCAATTTTCGTTACGTAATTCTATCTTCCCCTCGCTGTGGCAGCTCGCTGTTGGCTGGGATGTTGACGTCAACACAGCAGGCCGGTTGCCCGAAAGAGTACTTGAACAGGGACTATATTAGGGCCTATTTAAAACAGAGTGGACTTTCAGATACCCCCTTGCCCGCCTATATGCAGGAGATGGAGCGGCGCCGAACATCGCCCAACGGATTGTTTGGTGTGAAGCTGCACTGGGAACACTTTGTTGATATCTACGGAGTAAAGGGAGGCCTAAAGAGGGAGGGAATTGACTTTATACAGTCAATGGATCGGGTGATCCGGATATGTCGGAAGGACAAAATCTCACAGGCAATCTCTTATTACATCGCAATTCAGACAAACCGTTGGGTCGAATTACCGGGGCAGGCATCAAACCGGGAATCCAGCAGTAATGATCGGATTGGTTTCGATCCAATGAGAATAACCTCGTTGCTGAATGCATTGGTTGTGCAGGAAGTAAGTTGGCAAAGGTTCTGTCGGCAGCACTCGATCGATCCTGTAGATGTCTGCTACGAGACGTTGGTGGCAGATTATGACGCGGAGTCGAGACGTGTGTTGGGCTGTTTGGGTTTGGATAAATCGATGACTATTCCGCAGCCGCCAATCAAGAAACAGGCAACCGAGCTTAATGCAGAGCTTCGGAGTCGTTATCTTGACTATGTTGGAGTCTGAAACGGTTATCCCTCTTCAGTGGTTCAAGAGCAGTGTTTAAGAGAGATGAGTGATGCTTGCTGTTTTGTAGGGTTATAGTGAGCCGAAGGCGATCTTTTTACAGCTCCGGTGAAGCGCTTCATTGTGATGATGGAGGTGTTCTACGCCGACAAGGAGCAGCAGGGGCCAGATTGGCGGAACGGGTGGAGCGGATGTGGTTCATAGGATAGATTCCGGCGAGCAAGTAGAGGAATATAGGACTTCCTATATACATTAGAGAAATGGCGCTCATGTTTGGCGGTATCAACTTCTACACCGATCTCATCGGTCCCAAGTTGGACTTCGATCAGCAGCACTCTCCCCATTTCCGTTTTGCGCTCCTCTCCGTGCCACGCTGCGGCAGTAACCTGTTGGGCAGTATGTTGATTGCGACTCAGCAGGCGGGCTGCCCATTGGAGTATCTGAATCGTGAATTTCTCAACGCCTACCTCAAAACGAAGGGGCTCAAGCAGATCGATTTAGGTTACTACCTCAACGATCTTGAGTCGCGGCGAACCTCTGCCAACGGCAGGTTTGGAGTGAAGGTGCATTGGCACCAGTTTGCTGATATTTACAATGGCGGCAAGGGGGGGATTAAGCGCGAGGGTGTAGCGTATCTGAGAGGGATGGATCGAGTGATCAGGCTCTATCGTCGCGATAAAGTGGCGCAGGCCGTTTCGCTCTATGTGGCTTCTGTGACAAATCGCTGGGTAGAGGTTGCCGACGGGAAGGTGGATGAGAGTCCGTACAAAGAGCTTCCCTTTGATCCAATTGCAATATCCAATTATCTACAACAGATAATCACTGAGGAGAGGAATTGGCTCTCCTTTCTGCAACTGAACAAGATCAAATATGACTCAATGAGTTATGAGGAGTTGGCTGAGGAGTATCAGGAAGCCTCTATAAAAATACTTTCCTGGTTAGGAGTGAGCGATATCAAAGAGCCCCCGCAGCCGATGATAAAAAAGCAGGAAAACCCGCACAAACAGCGACTGCGCGATGAGTATCTGGCATATGTCGGCGCGTGACTATTAGTTTCGGACCTATATCTGACTTGCTTGGGAGTATTTTACCGTGAGTGGCCTGATCTATTCTGAGGGATATCACAAAATCCACCCGCAGATAGTGCCCATCTACTATCGGAGCTGGGAGGGTGAGGCGTGCCGGGGGACAGTGATCTGCATCCACGGTGCCGGTGGCACATCGGCTGAGTTCATCGGTTTAGGAGAGTACCTGGCGGAATATGGTTACCGAACGGTTGCCTTCGACTTTCCTGGCCACGGCTTTACCCGCTTACAACCGGTAGCTGATAGTCAGCGACTGGCGTTCAAGATGAGAGTGATGGCCGCGATCATGCAAAAATATGACGGGCCAAAGGTTATGTTCTGCAGCTCTGGTGGCGCCATACACGGAAACCTGCTTCTGCAGAATGCAAAGAAACACCGATGGCTGGCAGAGCTGTCCGTTATCTATGCGGAACCCAGCTTTATTGTTGATGATATTACCCGCGTCTTTTCGGAGTCGACAGCGCCCTTTCTGTTGGGACGTTTCGCTACACTCGATCAGGCTGTTGAGTGCTGGGATGAAACGCAATTGGGATTGGTTGCTTTCAAGAGTGAGACTTGCAAACGAAGATATATCAGCGATTGGCTGACCATGAGCGGTGATGCCCTGGTGGTGAATGTTGATCGGGGCGAGATGAGGCGGGTACTTGAGGAGGCCGTGACGATAGTTAAATCAGGTGGTTTTAATGCGCTCTCAAGAGGTGTTCCGGTTAATAATAGAACGTTGTTTATCTGGGGTGAATTTGGTACGACCAAGGCAAAGGTTGAGAAGATTCTGCCCGATCGTTTTCGCAACTATAGTTCAGTCGATGTGAAAAAAAGTGCCCATCCACTCTCCATGACGTGTGATGCTGAGTTGGTAGCCGTAAGAGATTTTATTGACGATGTGTGAGTGATCGATATCACCACGCAGATGCAGAGAATTATTCCCAGGTAGTTATTGATGAGCCGAGAAAATTTGATCCCACCTATTCTGCTTGATGACCTCATCGGGCCCGTTGACTCTCTGGAGAGAGTGAGATGTCAGCATGAGCGTGTGGGACGTATCTGGAATGCGTTCGATGCAGAGGACCTTGATGCCATCGCACAGGCATCACCCGAAGAGAGTGATCTGTTACGGCTCTACGACCGATCGCTGATTGAACGGCTAGTGCAGGTGGGACTGGATCACCTGGCCATTATCATCAGTCACACTATTGATCTTGCCACTTCTGGCATCCCTGACTATTCAGCCGGAGTCGCGGTTGAAGTGGCGAGCCAGGAGGATCTCGAGGTTGCAAATGGTCTCTCTGGGATCACGGTGATCGGCAAGAGCTTTGAGTCACCTGGGCCGTGCAAGGAGTTGTCCGCCTTTCTCCTGTTACAGATGCTGAAGAGCGATTGTCGTCACCCCTTCTATATGCAGGGCGATACGGGCTACGCACTGTTTCAGGCCTATCTGGCGTCGGGTGTTGCGGGTGTTGTGCTTAGTGGCAACCAGTTCGAACAAGCGCAGCGAGAGAAGACGATACGTTTCACGCTCAGCGATAACGCAATTATCAGGTTGGCACTTCCCGGCGGTACGCCCGAGGCGATTGCTGTCCGTGAACAGCAGGTGCAGGCACCCGAAAGCTTTCTGAAAACAAGCTATACAAAGGGTCAATGGCTGAGTGGTGGCAGCGATCTTTGGAGTGCGGAACATAGAGAGCAGACACTTGAATACCTGCGACTCTATGACCGCTCGCCGAGAGATATCGATATTCCCTCCAGTTTTTATGCCGGGAGTCCCTCCACGGTTGAGACCGGCTGTCGTTATCCGATCTTCCAGGGTGCGATGGCCAATATCACCCGTACATCCGAGTTCGCTCAGGTAGTGGCGGAGGCGGGCGGACTGCCCTGTCTCGCCCTGGCCGGTATTGCTGTCGATGAAGCGATCGAACTGGTGCGAGAGACCGCCGCCCTAAATTTTCCCTATGCGGCAGGTATTGTTGGACTGTCACTCTCCGATCAACAGCTCGAACAGCTGATCGAGACGTTTGAGCAGCTACAACCCACCTATCTGATCGTATCGGCACCGCAGCTCGACCATGTGAATAGATTGTTGCGATCGAGTCTGAAGCTCGCCTTTCATGCGCCGAATCGGGCGATGTTCCGAGTGCTCTACGATATGGGATGTCGCACCTTCATTATTGAGGGTGAGGAGGCGGGCGGTCACACCTCCAATGTTGGTGGGTTGACGGCGTGGCAGGGTGTACTGGATGAAATCGTTGAACATAATCTTCAGGACAAGGTGCATCTTATTTTCGCTGGCGGCATTAAGGATCGCCGCGCTGCGGAGCTGCTTTCCGCCCTGATCTATTTCTACGGTTTGGAGCGTGATCTAAAGGTCTCGTTGCAGATGGGAACCGCCTATCTCTGTACTACTGAAGCGACCGCGCTGACACCGCTACCGGAGAGCTACCGGCAGGTGGTGATCGATGGGCACGAGACGATCATTACCGGAGAGAGTGTGCATCGCAATGTCCGGCAGGTTGTAACTCCCGAGTCGTTCAATATGCTGGATCAGGAGTGGTCGATCTTCTCATCCGAGATGGAGCTGGATGATAAAAAACGTGCCTATGAGAAGCTCTATCAGGGTGGGCTCCGGCTCGCTGTGCAGAGCAGTAGTTTTGAACCTGCTGGAAGCTATATGGCGGGTGCCGTCTGTACGCTTCTCAATGAGCAGCTAAGTGTCGAAGCGTTGCATGAGGGACTGATTCAGCAGCCCTCGACAGCGACGGTTGATGAACATGAATCCATCGCGATCGTCGGTATCGGCTCGATACTGCCCGGATCGAAGAGTGTCGAAGAGCACTTTAATAATATTCTCTTTAAACGCTGTTTTATTACCGATATACCGGTGTCTCTCTGGGAGCGTGACGTCTACCTCGCCGCCGATGATAGTGAGTGTGATACCACCTACTCGGGCATCGCTGGCCTACCCGATGAGATCGACTCGGACCTGACCGATTTCAGGATTCCGCCCAGTGTCTCCGATGAGATGACACAGCTACAGATTCTGGTGCTGCGGTGTGCGCAACAGGCACTTCGGGATGCCGGTTATTTCAGGCGCCCATTTCTAAAAAAACGGGTGGGCGTGGTAATCGGTGCGCCAAAGAATGAGTCGCTCGAGCTTAACGACAAACTGTCGTGGAAAAAGGCGAGACAACGGCTTGAGGCGTTGGCGAAAAAGGGTGATTTCGACCAGGAAGCTGCACTGGCGCTTCTCGATGAGTATGAGGAGCAGTTCAATACCTACGAGGTCAAAGCCGACACGGTGCTCGGTGCAAATGGCAATCTGGGTGTCTCTCGAGTGGCCTCTGCATTCGATTTCCAGGGGATTACCAATAGCGTCGATGCGGCCTGCTCCTCGTCGCTGACAGCGATCGGCCAGGCGGTCATGCTGCTCCAGGAGCGACGTTGCGATGTGGTGTTGAGTGGTGGTGTGGACACCACAGTCCACCCATCTATCTTTGTCGGTTTCTCGCGCCTGCAGGCGCTCTCCAATAATGGCTCTTTCCCCTTTGATGAGCGGGCGGATGGATTTGTCATCGGTTCCGGCGGGGCGATCTTTGTCCTCAAACGATTTAGTGATGCGGTACGCAACGGAGATGAGATCTACGCCCTGATTCGTGGCTGGGGTGTGTCGAATGATGGCGCCGGTAAGGGAATGGCCGCGCCCGACTATGAGGGACAGATGCGTGCCGTTGAGGGGGCCTATGCCGATGCCGGAATCGATCCCGATGAGGTCAGTTTTGTGGAGTGCCATGCCACCGGTACGCCGGTTGGCGATGCCGAAGAGCGCAAGAGCGTCTCCGAGTATTTTGGTAAGCCTCGACTGAACAGTAAAAAAGCGCCGGTCGCGATTGCGGGCAGTAAGGCTATGGTTGGACACGCCCGTGCCGGTGCCGGTGCTGCAGGTATGCTCTCAAGCATCTTTGCGATTAATACACGTTGTGTGCCGCCACAGGTGAACTATGAGCAAGCGCCTGAAGGTATCGACTATGCAGCGATAGGGCTGCACGTCGCGAAGCGTCCCGAACCGATCGATCGTGATGAGATTGTTACCGGTACCTCCTCATTCGGCTTTGGGGGTATCAACTACCATCTCGTTCTATCGAGTTCCCCGGTAAATCAGCGTGCACCCGTTGTCGATATTTCACGTGCCGATTTTCCGCTATTCGATAATCTCGATAACGATCTCGCCTTCATCTTTCCGGGGCAGGGCTCGCAGTATGTCGGCATGCTACACGCGTTCAAACATCTACCGGAGGTGGGCGAGCTGCTACACAAGGCGGATCAGATCTATGCATCGATTGGTGGTGGTCCGCTGACGCCGCTACTGACCGAGCTGCCACATGAGGATGAGTCGCGCCGCAGTGAGCAGGAGGAGCGACTCCGCTCGACTGAGGTTTCCCAGCCGGCAATCTTCCTCCTCTCGGCGGTAATTCTGGAACTCGTCAGGGCGCGCACCAACATCTCTCCCTCGCTGGTCATCGGACACTCACTGGGTGAGTATTCGGCGCTTTATACAGCGGGTGTGCTGAGTTTTGAGGATGCCTTCACCCTGGTCTGCTGGCGTGGACGCATTATGGGCGAGTCGAACTCAAAGAGCAGTGAGGCGATGATCGCACTTGAGTGCACGGAGCAGCGCGCCGAGGGGATGATAGAGGCGGTTGATGGTTACGCGACCTGTGCCAATGTGAACTCCTATCGCCAGACGGTCGTCTCTGGCGAGAGCGGCGCCATCGATCAACTTGAGCGATTGGCCGAACAGCAGGGGATGCGTGCAGCCAAGTTGAATGTGGCACGGGCATTTCACTCGGCCCTGGTCGCCGACTGTGTGGCACCGATCAAGGCCCATCTTGAAAAGGCGCACTTCAATGCAAGCCGAATTGCGATACCCGCATGTCTCAGTCGAGAGCTGTTCCCGGGGCAGAGCGATATTGGTGGTGTGATGAGAGAGGACGATCGGCTTACCACGATCGATATGCTCTGTCGTCAGGTTGATCATCCGGTCGATTTTGTCTCTCAGGTCAACGCTGCATATGAGTCGGGCATCAGGCGATTTGTCGAGGTAGGTCCGAGAAATATTCTCTCGCGACTGGTCGAGCAGATCATCGAGAATCGCCCGTTGCAGACCGAATGCCTGAATGGCCCGGATGGTGAAACGTTGCAGCATATTGAAGGGCTTGAGCAGTTGTTGGCAGAGCCTGTGGTGATAAAGCGTCAACCCCCTCCAGCACGTCAGTCGACACGTAAACGGGTCAAGGCGAGTGCAGGTGTGGCAACGACCTCTAGGGAGATGAGCCTGCTCGAGCGCATTACTGTGACCGTCTCGAGTGTTTCGGGCTATAGCGTCGAGTCGATCAATCGCGAGGCTGAATTTGAACGTGATCTCGGTATCGATACCCTGAAGATCTTCGAGATTCTATCCATGTTGCGTGGTGATGTACTGCCACAGGAGATCGAGAATTTCCGCCAGCTGACCAGTGTGCAGAAGATCCTCACTGTTGCAGAGAAGTGTGCTCAGCAGCTGGGTGGTGAAGAGGGTACGAAGAGCAGTTCAGAGATTTCCCGCTATAAGTACAAGACGGTAGAGACCGGGCGTATCGCCATCGATAGAACACGGCAACTCTCGGACGGCTACGGTGTGGATCTTCCTGAAGCCCCCTACGACGGGGAGCGGTCACGTGTGGTTATCGCTCGGCCTCTGCCGACAAGCATGTCGGTGGCTGCCGACTCAGTGATCCCCGAGTTACGTAATCGAATCGTAGAGATGGCTGCTCGTGAAGATGGGGGGCGTCCCGAGCAGATCGTTGTAGTGACCTGGTGTGATGCTGAATCCTTCTATGATGGTGCCTATCTCGCAATCGACGGGATGTTAAAGGTCGCCGGTCACGATATTGCATCGCTTGAGTTCAGCTATATCCACATCGATGCAGAGAGCTTTGATGAGTCGATGGTCGAATCGATGCTGCAACCGCACTCCACTCTACCCAGTAGTGGTAAACATCTCACCACTTCCGGCGCGGTCTATCAGGGGCGTCTGTTCGAAGTAGAAGCGCTGTTGGGAAGCGAGTTAGAACTCTCGACGCAGTTGACGGCTGAGGATGTTGTGCTCGTCACTGGCGGTGCTCGAGGGATAGCTGCGTACATCGTGCAGCAACTGCTTGAGACAACGGCGGCACGATTTGTTCTGATCGGACGAAAGCAGGAGTCCGAAGCGTGGATTGCCGAGCAGCCGGAACGTATCTGCTACCTCTCAGCCGACCTGACCGATCGTAGCGCGATACGTTCTCTGAATCTGGGGGGAATGGGAATATCGCTAATCGTACATGCGGCCGGTATCGAGATAGCACATAACATTCTCAAGGCGAGCGATGAAGATTTTCGTCGCGTTATCGCCACCAAAACCACGGCGATTGATGAGATCCTCGATCAGCTCGAGTGTGAACGCCTGCGTGGCGTCGTGCAGTTCTCTTCGATCGCCTCCTATGCGGGGCGTCACGGTCAGTCTGACTATGCAGCGGCCAACGGTCTGCTCAACGGGCGTCTGAAAAAGGGTGTGCCTGCGCTCTCTATCGCCTGGCCTGCCTGGGGCGAGATCGGTATGGCATCACGCGGTGTCATCAAGGAGATTCTCGAGACGAGTGGTGTGGCCTTTCTGGCACCCGAAGAGGGGTTGTCGATCTTTGTCGATCTTCTCAACGGCTTTCTGGCGAACCCACCGCACGGAGAGACCATTCGTTTCGCAGCCAGCGGTGCGAAAATTTCACCCTATATGGTCAGTTTCAGCGGTGAGAGCGAGAACGATTCGGTTCAGCAGTTGAACAGTTACCGTATCAGCGATCCAGATCGACGCCTCCATGCCACTCTCAAGCTTGATCTACAGCGTACCCCGAGCCTGCGTGATCACCTCTTCTGGAAGGAGGTCTACATCCCGGGTGCGCTGATGGTCAAAGAGGCGGCGAGACTGGTTGCGTTGAATCTGCCAGACGAAGCCTCTGCACCGGTTGAGCTTGTTGCAGTCGATTTTCTCTCACCGATTGCTGTCAGGGATGGTGATCAGGTACAGCTGCAGATGTCACGCACGCAGGATACATTCCTCGTCGAGCTGCAGGAGGAGCATCTTCGTCCGATCTTTAATGTGACGCTAAAGAGGCAGCAGAACGCCTCAGAGGTTACGGCTGCAGATCAAAAGCAGCTTGCCGAGGTGGTGCGTCGTGCGGGGATCGAGCTACAGCCCTTTGGCGACTATCGGGTCGACCTGAAGCTAAACAACGAGACGCGCCATAAAGGGTACTTCGCACTGGTTGATCGTTTCAGCTACAACGGCGATCTGATTACAGCCAACGTCGATGTTGCACTTGGACGGGATGAGAGAAGTCTGCTGAGTGACGATGGGGGTGTCGCCTTTCTGCTCGAGGCGGCCTTCCAGGCTGGCACTCTGTGGCGCGAGATGAAGGTGAGTAATCGACGCATATTGATGCCTAAGCATATTGGCGCGTGTCGAATCTACTACCACAACTGCAGAAAGGCGGAGTCGGTAACGATCTTCTGTGAGCTGATTGAGATAGAGCCCGAGAGCGATGTGATCCGCTCCAATCTCTACGTCGTCGATCAGGATAACGAGCCACTGATGGTGATGGAGGATTTCCACTCATCACCCATCGCGATGAAAAATCCCCTGCCGGTACACACCCATCCCCTCTATGTTCCCTACATGTTGAACGGTTGCGATCTGCTAGCAATACCACTCGCAGAGGCGGCCGATTATGCGAGTGCGCACCGGGATATGGTGATCGCCAGGGATGAGGAGCAGGAGATCGCTCCACTCACTGCCGAGAAGCGACAGCATGAGAAACTGGCGGGCAAGCTTACAACCAAGCTACTAATCGATGAACTGATGGCGAAGCGCGGTAACCCACGTGTGGACTCTCTGGCCTCGGTAAGTGTTCTCTCAGATGGAACGCCTGTTACCGTGTGCTGCGATGCGCTGCAGGGTGAACACCACTTCTCGATTAGTCACAGTGATGATCTGGTCTGTGCCGCACACGCTGAGGTGCCGGTTGGTATCGATGTAGAGCGTATCAGGACGCTCTCGCCCAGGGTGGTGGCAGATATCTGTGGCGAGAAGACGCTCACTGATATTCAACGTTTTATCGATGAGACCGGATACTCAGCAAAGAGTATCGACTACATCAATCTGACCCTGCCGGTGGTGATCTTTTCGCAGAAAGAGGCGGTGCTAAAGGCCGCAGGTATCGGAATTGGTGAGGGGCTCGCTGAGGTCGAAATCAGCGATGTCGAGATACAGGCGCCCGTGCGTGCCAACTACCGCGGCGCTGAATATGAGCTGCTGACGACCATTCACCACGATCACGTTATCTCTGTTGCCCGGTTGATTGCCGGCATACCCTCGGTCACGGCTGACGCTAGTGTGGCACCCGCTATCGAACGTGAGGTGCCGCTCTCCTCTTTGCAGCAGGCGGTGCTCTATCAGGAGTCGCTGATAACAGAACGCGATGCGCCCAGCTATGCACTGGCGTTACGCATCGATCTGAAAGTGCAGCTTGATCGTGATGCGCTACGTTTTGCCATCGATACGATTGTTGATCGGCACGATGTATTGAGAATGGTGTTCGACACCACACAGGATCAGCCGACGGGGCAGATTCTCCGTTTCGTTACGCCATTGATCGATGAGATCGATGTGGAGGGCGGTGATGCAGCGGAGCCCGAGAAGGTGCTCAACGACGCACTCGATCGTCACAGTGAGCAGCAGTTCGATCTCACCCGTGGGCCGCTGTTCAAGATCAATCTGCTGCGCCTCAATCAACAGCGCTATGTCCTGCAGTCTATTTTCCACCACTCGATAATGGACTGCTTCTCAGCGATCACCCTGGCCAATGAGCTGATCTCGATCTATCAGGGTAGAGTCAGTGGCGATCAATATGTCGCAACGGCCTCGACGAGCTATAGCGACTTTACCGAGCGGGAGAGGGCGCTGTTGAGCAGAGAGCGCATCGAGCGACTCGACCGCTACTGGCACAGTGCGATGAGCGGTGTCGTCAGCGACGGCCTCTCGCTACCGCGTGCTGGCAGCCACAGTGAGACCGAACAGGCAGCACCTCACTATATCGATTACAGCTTCCATCCAGAGATGAAAAAGCAGCTAGAACAGGTCTGTCGCAAGGCGGGTGTAACACTCTTTGCCGGACTGTTAGCGCTGCTGCAGAGTGCGATTAGCAAGGCAAGTGGTCGCAACCAGAGTGTCATCTACATCCCCTTCTCAGGACGCGATTTCAAGCTCGACAAGGAGTCTACCGGCCCTTTTATTCGCCTGCTGCCTATCCGTGCTGATATCGGTGAGGGTGAGAGCTATGTGGAACTGCTGCAGTCACAGCGTGGTGCGATCCTCGATGCGATTGAATTTAGTGCGATCCCACCCGCCAATCTTCGCCAGATCGTTCGTGAACAGACAGAGGTCGGCGGCAAGGAGCCACAGGTGATCTGTCAGCTAATCTACGAAAATGAAGAGCAGCCGAAACTGGACAGTCTTGAAGTAGAGAGCTCGGTGCGTGACGGTGTTAACCCTCATGCGGCGATCATCGCCTCCTTCTTCCATTCACGCGAGAAGTTGCGCTGCACGGTCACATTCAACAGTGCATTGATCGATCGTGCCACGCTACAGCAGGTGATGAGTGGCTTTGCATCGGAGTCGACACGACTCTGCAGACAGGCGAGTCAGGTAGTTGACCCGAGGGTGCATACACCGCTGCCTGCAGTTGCAACCGAATCGGTACTGCAGGCTGAGCGTCTCTGCGGCGATGCTCCGCAGCTTGATAGCGGTCTACTCAATCGCGATCAGGTAGTCGATCAGGTGGTGGTGATCTGGCAGTTTGCCCTGAAGAATGACTACGGCATGAAATCCGATGTTAACTTCTTCGATGCTGGCGGTTCTTCACTACAGGCGGTGGAGATCGTCGCCAACATCAAGCAGACCTTTGGTGTCGAGCTTCCACTCTCGAGTTTTGTCTCCGCACCGACCCCTGCACAACAGGCCGATCTGATCCTCTCCGAAGAGTGGCGTGGCGACTGGAATACCGCAGTCGCCCTTAAGGCCAGTGGCGATAAGCCCCCCTTCTTCTGCGTCCATCCGTCTGACGGTAACGTGCTCTGCTACAGCGAGTTGGCCAGTGCGATGGGAGAGGCGTACCCCTTCTACGGACTGCAGGCGAAGGGTTTGAACGGTGATGATCTGCCGCACCAGAGCTTCGAGGAGATGGCCAGTCACTACATTGAGGCGATGCGTGAACTCTCACCCGATGGCCCCTATGTTATCGGTGGCTGGTCGGCCGGCGGCATCGTCGCCTTCGAGATGGGCAGGCAGTTGAAGGAGCAGGGGGTCGATGCCAAGCTGGTACTGATCGATACGCTCTTTCCCGGTGTTAAAAGTAATGGTTCGGATGGAGACACTGCTGTCGATGCGGACAGCAAGGTGAGAGAACAGCTACTTAGTGAGGATCAGCCAGAGCTACCGGAGAATTACAGCCAGGCCGGTACATTACGTGAAATCTCCGCCAAGGCCTCTGCACACTACCGCATCGGTACCTACCCGGGCGACATCTCACTGATGATGTCCGAGGATCACGACACCAGTAAACAGTACCTACTTAAGAGTCTGAAGCAGGGGATCTCAGAGCGTAATCTGAAAAAGACGAACCACTTCTCCAACTCGATTGAGGCGTGGACCGTGCATCACCCCTTGAACTGGCAGCACCACGCCAGGGGGCGGTTTGAGATCTACTCCGTTCCAGGGCTCCACCACAGCATGATGCACAAGGAGCACGCCCCGGCACTGGCCCACCAGATCATGCGCGTGGTCGATGAGGCGATGAGATAGCATCTGTGAAGCAAAAAAAAGGCCCCGAAAGGGGCCTCTATTTTTGAGCCTTGGCTCTGGCGGGGTGTTCCGAAGAACAGAGCCCACGACAGAAACTGTCTTATTGTGAAAAGTCAGAAACCGCCGCTTGGTTACACTCAGGCTAGTCTAACACCCACGTACAAACGGTCAATACCCCTTCGTTCTTTAGTTTATTTTTTTGTTATGGCATAAATGGTCGTGCACTCCAAATAGATGTGGAGTGATGGATTCTATTTACTCAAGGAGAAAGGGATAGATGAGTAATAAAGTAATGGAGACCATTCTCGGTCTCGACCTTGGAACATCCTCCATCGGCTGGGCTCTCATCGAAGGTGATCCACTACCAAAGAAGATCGTCGATATGGGGGTGCGCATCTTCCCCGAAGGTGTCGATCGAACCAAAGGGGAGAAGTCTCTTAATCAAGATCGGCGCGATGCAAGATCACTACGACGTCAGGGGTGTCGCCGTATGCGACGTAAACAGAAGCTGCTGCATGCGCTTCAGGATGCAAAGCTATTACCCAGAAAACAGACTGAACTTGATGAGCTAATGGGGCTTAGTCCCTATCAGGTCAGGGCGAAGGCGCTCGATGAGCGGCTGAGTCCGCATGAGCTGGGAAGGGCGCTCTACCACCTCGGACAGCGTCGTGGTTTTAAATCTAATCGAAAAACCGACTCCGATAAGGAGGATGGCAAGGTTTATGAGGGGATCTCTGAAATCGACAAGGGGATGGCAGAAAAGCAGTGTCGAACCATCGGTGAATATCTTAACAGTCTAGATCCGCATCAGGCGAGAATACGAGGCCGATACACGGCGCGTCGACACTATGAGCAGGAGTTTGATGCGATCTTTCAAGCGCAGCAGCCACACCACCCCAAGTTGCTCAACGTCAATAATCGAAAACGGATACGTTCGGGGAGTCGCTATTTTTGCGGAAGCTTGTTTTGGGCGTCCAAGCCCAAGCAAGCGGCAAATACTTAACGCGACCGTTTATGCCTACGGCGCCCCTCAGCGGAGGCGATCTTCGATCAACGTCCGCTCAAGGTGCAGAAACATCTGGTCGGCTTTTGCGAATTCGAAGCGGATCGAAAACGTGCGGCTGCCGCAACACTACTGGCACAGGATTTCCGTCTCTGGCAGAACATCAACAACCTCAAGGTCACCTTTGGTGATGGTAGTGAGCGATTTCTCTCTGATGAGGAGCGCCTGACGCTCGGTAACAAACTCACTACGAGTAAGAAAATGAGCTGGGATCAGGTGCGAAAGATACTCGATTCTCCCGAACGCTCCACATTCTTTAATCTGGAGCGCACCTATAAATCGGGGCTGATGGGTAATCAGAGTGCTGCCTTGCTCTCAAACGCAGTGGGTAAGAAGATCTGGAAGGCGCTGGGCGAGCGCGAGCAGGAGGCGCTAATCACAGACCTACTGACGATCACCGATGATGATGGACTATTAAAACGGTTGCGCCGTCACTGGCACCTTGATGAGGCGGTAGTCTCGAAACTGCTCAAGGTCCGTCTACCGAAGGGGTATATGCACCTCTCTTCCATGGAGATGCGCAACATCGTTCCGCATCTCAAGCGAGCGGCAACCGAGGATGATCAGGGTCTGAACTATGCTGAGGCCTGTAAGGCTGCGGGTTATAACCACACCAATCCGCAGGCGCTGCGCAACGATAACGCCATCCCCTATCCTGGCACGGTGGCAAGGGTGAAAAAGCGAAAGGGGGCGGTGATTGAGCCGAACCATGCCGATGAGCTGTTGCAACCCCACGTTGAGATCGGTGAGCTGCGCAATCCAATGGTCGAACGGGCGCTCTATCAGGTTCGAAGGGTCGTTAATGCCATTATCCAGCGCTACGGCAAGCCCGATATTATCCGGGTGGAGATGGCGCGTGATCTCAAAGCGAACAGCCGTCAGCGTGAAGAGATGGAGAAGCGCAACCGTAGTAACGAGAAGTTCAATAATTCAGCGCGTGAACGTTTGGTTGAGTACGGCATTGCTCACCCCTCGCGTTCTGACCTGATTAAGTACCGCCTCTGGGAAGAGTGCGAGCAGGTCTGTCCCTATACCGGCCAGAGCATCAATATGGATGGGCTGTTTGGTGACAATCCGCAGTTTGATATTGAACACATCATCCCCTACAGCCGCTGTCTTGATGACAGCTATATGAACAAAACACTCTGCGCGCGCAAAGAGAATGCCGACAAAGGTAATCTCACACCTGCCGAGTACTACAGTAAAAATGAGGTGCGATATAAAGAGGTGTTGGCTCGGGCCAAAAACCTCCCCTATCCGAAATTTAAACGCTTTGCACTTGATGCGATAAAGGATCTCGATGAGTTTGTCAGTCAGCAGCTCAACGAGACACGCTATATCGCGCGTCAGGCGATCGCTTTTCTCAGTCAGCTTGGTGTCAAGGTTGAGCCGGTTAAGGGTGGCACGACCGCACTGTTGCGCCACGCTTGGGGAATTGGCGGTCTATTAAATGATAGCGGTGTAAAAACACGCCTTGATCATCGACACCATGCTGTTGATGCGCTGACCGTGGCGCTTACAACCCGTTCTGCGGTTCGAGCACTCAATACAGGCTATCTCAGAGAGGGAAGGCTGCGCGTCGAGGAGCAACGCCAACCGATGCCGAAACTGCGTGAACAGTCGATTGAGGTGCTTGATCGTGTTGTCGTTTCGCATAAGGCGCAACGCAAACTCAAGGGCTCCCTGCATGAAGAGACGCTCTATGGTTTTAGTGATAAACGCGATGAGAAGGGCAACAAACTGGTCACGATCCGAAAACCGCTCTCAATGCTGAAGCCGAAAGATCTGGAGCTGATCAAGGATGAGACGCTGCGAGAGTATGCCAAAGCTCACCTGGCGAACCATGGTGATATGAAAAGCGCCTTTGGTCAGATTCCCACCACCTTTACGATTCCGTCCAAGAGCGGCAGTCGAGTTCCCGTCAACAAGGTGCGCCTCAGCTATCCGCTTAATGTCGAGGCGGTTGGCAAGGGGCCACGCAAGCGTCACGTTAAGACCGGCAGCAACCACCATATGGCGATCTACCGTTCTACCAATACTAAGGGGGAAGAAAAGTGGCTCGGCAGGGTGGTGACAACGCTGCAGGGTGCTCAGCGTAAGGTCAATGGCGAACCGCTCATCGATATTGAGGGTGCCGAAGGCGAACAGTTCCATATCGCCCTGCATATTAATGACATGGTCGAGCTGGAGCACAAAGGTGAACGTATCATCTGCTATCTGCAAATGATGATGCAACGTGGTGAGGTAATCTTCCGCCCACATACGGATGCAACTGTAAAGGCGGATCGTACCTTCCAGATCAGCAAGAGGCCGGAGACGATGCGCAAGAGCGGTCTGCGGTTGCTGCAGGTGGATGCTATCGGGAAGCTCTGACTATGCCGAAAAGGATTGTCGAGGTCTCCACGGAGGGGTGCTATCTGAAGTTACGCCACCGTCAGCTGATCATCGAGCGTGAGGGTAAAGAGGTCGGCACTGTTCCGATTGAGGATATGTCGGCGCTGGTGATCGACCATCCGCAAACGCTGATCACCCAGGCGGTTCTGAGTGAGCTGGTTCAGGCCAATGTGATGGTGATCAGCAGTGATGAGAAACATCAGCCGGTCGGTCTCTTTTTGCCACTCGATAGCCATACCACCCAGACTGAACGGATTGCTGCCCAGATCGATCTGGGCGCGCCTACCCGCAAGGGATTATGGAAGCAGATCGTCAAACGCAAGGTGAGAGCGCAGGCGCGTGTACTGCACGATGTGACTGGATCGGACGCCGGTATCGCACAATTGGAGAAAAAGGTTCGCTCTGGCGATCCAGATAACATTGAGGCACAGGCAGCACGACGCTACTGGTCGCGCCTGTTCGACAGCGAGTGTTTCAAGCGCGACCGTTTCGCCGAGGACCAAAACCGCTATCTCAACTACGGCTATGCGGTGTTGCGCGCACTGGTCAGTCGTTCACTCTGCGCCACTGGACTGCACCCCTCGATCGGCATCCACCACAAAAACCGCTACAACAGCTACTGTCTGGCGGATGACCTGATGGAGCCCTACCGGCCGCTGGTCGATCTCAACGTATGGCAGATTGTTGAGGACCACGGCCATGACAATGAGATGGATCGAGAGATTCGTCGCAGACTGATTGAGATTATCAAAAGGGAGGTTGTCATGGAGGGAGAACGGCTTACCCTGCAAGGTGCGATACAGAAGAGTGCGCAGTCACTCGCCAGGGTAATGCAGGGGTATGAGAAGCTCCTAAGTCTGCCCGAATATTAGTGGCTATCTCCCCCTACCAGGCCGTGTGGTTAATTGCACTTTTTGATCTGCCAACCGATACGCCCGAGGCGCGGCGGGCCTATACTAGTTTCCGCAAGCAGCTATTGAAAAGTGGTTTCAAGATGCTTCAATACTCGGTATACGCACGCTACTGTCCGAGTGAGGAGAAGGCGAAGGTGCACCACAACCGAATACAGCGAGTACTACCGCCCGATGGAGAGGTGAGGGTGATGAGCCTCACTGATGCGCAGTTTGCCAAGATGAAAATCTTCCATGGAAAAACGAGAGGGGCACCCGAAAGGGTGCCCGACCAGATTGAAATGTTCTAACCAAAAACCTGCTTTTGTGCTGGCTTATCAATATGTTGCAGCACAGGTAGTGTAACCAAGCAGCGATTCCCTTCAATTCACAACGTACCGCTATCGTTATTCGTAACGGTTTTAAGTGTAACCAAGCAGCGATTCCTTTCAACGCATAACAGGGCCTTGCACAGTTCAACTCGTCTACCGGGTGTAACCCTATAGTGATCTCTTTCAATGAGTAACCGATTTGGGGCTTAGGTCGTTGCTCGCGCTGACCGCCATGGATAGCGAAGCGAAGGCGGTTAGTCCTCGATAGTCGACGCCGTCTGCATATTCGTAGTTGAGAGCGCGAGCGAACGACGAAGAAG
>NZ_MPRL01000060.1:0-17592 GCF_002020875.1 Solemya pervernicosa gill symbiont
CGGGGCGCCGTAGGCATAAACGGTCGCGTTAAGTATTTGCCGCTTGCTTGGGCTTGGATGCCCAAAACAAGCTTCCGCAAAAATAGCGACTCCCCGGTATCAGTCATGAGATGCGCACCCCCATGACCAGTATCTACGGTATGGCGCGTTTTATTCAGAAGTCTGAGCTGAGTGCGAAGCAACATCACTATTCCGATGTGATCGTGCGCAATTGTGAAAACCTGATGGCGTTGATCGAGGAGCTGCTCGACTTCTCCAAGATCGAATCCGGTACGCTGGAACTGGTCAACCAGCCGTTTGATCTGAAGAGCATGTTGGATGGTCTGCTCAAGCTGTTTGAACTTCAGGTCGAGGGTAAAGGGATTGAGCTGAACTATACGGTTGATGCTTCCGTTGATGATGTCATTACCGCTGATGAGAAGCGGTTGCGTCAGATTTTGATCAATCTGATTAATAACGCTTTCAAGTTTACCGAACAGGGTGAGGTACTACTCTCGGTCGAGGTTGATCCAGAAGTGGAGAGTTCGCTGCGTTTTACCGTTACCGATAGTGGTATCGGCATTCCGAAAGAGAAGCAGGCGAAGCTATTTGAAGCGTTTACCCAGGTTGATGCCTCCTCATCGAGAAAATATGGCGGGACTGGTCTTGGTCTTGCGATCTGCAAACGCTTTGTCGAAATGATGGGGGGATCGATCGGGCTAGAGAGTCGGATGGGTGAGGGTAGCCGTTTCTATTTCACCATTCCGCTCGATCAACCTGAAAAGGATTGATAGTGGTTTATAGCTTCTCTCTGAGCGTGATTCGTATAGATTAAATTTAACCTTTCTTGAGCACCATTTGGCACTAGGGTATAAACACTCTGTATCAGGGAGTGAAGTCCTCATCTCTCATAATAACGCTATCGCCAAAGGATCTGATCAATGCGTATTCTGATCACCATACTGATGTTGCCACTGCTTGCTTACGGGGGGGTAAAGGGTTACCTCTGGTACGACTTCAAGAGTAAGGTCGATGAGGCGATTGCCGGTGTGGCTCCCTTCGTTGATATCAAATATGAATCTGTTCATACAGACCTCCGTGGCGAGGTAGGTCTTAATAAGGTTGTTATTCAACCGAAAATGGCACCCGATGTGATTGAGCTGGCTGAACTGCGGCTCAAGGCTCCTAACATTCTCTACTTCCTCGATGTCAGCAAACGGGTTAATGAGGGCAAGATGCCTGAGCTACTCGGCATGTCGTTGACCGATCTCAAACTCGATCTCGATAGCGATCTGCTGCGTTCTATGGCGCAGATGCAGGCACAGGCCGAGGCGGCCAGTGGCGTTGAGCCTCAGACATCAATGGATGCACTCGGTTGTGGCGATGTACGCTCCTTTGGTGTGGCTGAGTTGCAGCAGATGGGCTATAGCGAGCTGGTGAGTAATGTCGAGATGCAGTTTGAGTTCGATGAGTCGGATAACACCTTCACTATCGATCTCAATGGCAACAGTGATGGGCTCTATAGCTTTGAGGTAAACACCCAGTTCCAGATGGACCCCAATGCGATGGCCGGTGTGGCAATGGGCATGGTGGGGCCGCAGGTCAATCGTCTGCGACTCGATTTTAACGATCATGGTTATGCCAAGAGCCGTAACGCCTTCTGCGCAGCTAAAGGTGGCGGAGAGGTTGAGGCCTATGTCGATCGCCACATTGCACTACTGGCTGAGGAGATGGGAGCCAATTTCTCTGAGAATGCGGTTAAAACCTATCGTAACTTCATGCTCAAAGGTGGCACGCTATCGATTGCTACATACCCTGCAGTGGGAACAGACTTTACCGGGTTGGCGCTTTATACACCGCGTCAGGCGATCGCGATGCTCGGCATGGAGATTACGATCAACGGCACGCTGATCACCGAAGAGGAGCTTGGCTGGCTCGATGAGAAGACGCTGGAGAAGCATCGTGTGGAGGCGGAGGAGGCCGCACGCCAGAAGGAGATCGAGGCTGCGGTTAAAAAACGCAAAACCGTTCGCACCATAGGCCTGGCTGAGTTGACTCAATATATCGATTGGCGCATTACCCTCAACATGGCTGATGGAGAGATCCACAAAGGGCGGCTGGAGGCATATGATGGAAACAACGTCATCGTGCGCAAGCGGTTACACGGCGGAACCATCAGTTATCCGGTAGTAGCCGCCGATGTGGTAACGATTCAGGTGGTTAACTAGCCAGGAATTGCGCCTCGGTCGATTGTAACTAGTCCGTTGCGATCAGTTGTCGTAGATACTTAAAAATCACCCGTGCAGTCGCGGGTGGTTTTTCCGCCTTGCGCTCCTTCTCCGCCTTGCGCAGTAATTGACGCAGATGTTGGCGGTCAACAGCAGGGTGCTCCGCCACTAGCTCGCCAAGCGCACTATCACCTTCACTGAGTAGACGATCACGCCACTGCTCGATGCGGTGGAAGCGGGCACGATCCTCGATGTGTCCCTCCTCAAGACGCTCCAGGGCGAGACGAATCGGTTCGGGGTCACTATGACGCAGCAGCTTGCCGAGATACTGCAGCTGGCGTTTCAGTGCGCCGTGTTTCTTGATGCGGCGCGCCTCACTGACAGCCGCAGCGATGTTCTCAGGCAGCGGCATACGTTTGAGTTGCTGGTCTGAAAGCGCAACCAGTGTTGCGCCCAGATCGCGCAGGGCAAGACTCTCGCGCTTGAGCTGGGTCTTGCTGACCAGCTCAATCTCATCGTCTTCTATCGGCTCTTCATTCTCTGACATATCGGTTTTTCCCCACGAGATTAACTATGGGGCGCTCGATCAGCCCTTATCGAGATTGTCGAGGAAGCGCTCGGCATCGAGCGCGGCCTGACAACCCGAAGCCGCTGAGGTGATCGCCTGCTTGTAGATCGGATCTGCTACATCGCCAGCGGCGTAGACACCATCGATAGAGGTGACGGTGGCGTTGGCATCGCTGCCCTTGCGGGTATTGATGTAGCCGTGGTCCATATCGAGCTGACCGTCGAAAATATTGGTGTTGGGTTTGTGGCCGATGGCGATGAAGAGTCCCATCAGCTCGATATCCTTGGTCGAGCCGTCCTTGCTATTCTTTAGGCGGGCGCCAGTTACACCGGAGTCGTCACCCAGCACCTCGTCGATCTCCTGATAGAGCTCGAGCTTGATGTTGCCGTTCTCAACCTTATCCATCAGCTGGTCGATCAGGATCTTCTCTGAGCGGAACTCGTCACGACGGTGAATCAGGGTCACCTCGGCAGCGATGTTGGAGAGGTAGAGCGCCTCCTCAACAGCGGTGTTACCGCCACCGACCACGCCGACCTTCTGGCCACGGTAGAAGAAGCCGTCACAGGTGGCACAACCGGAGACACCCTTGCCCTTGAATGCCTCTTCGGAGTCGAGGCCGAGATACATGGCCGAGGCACCGGTGGCGATGATCAATGCGTCGCAGGTGTAGGTCATGCTATCGCCCTTAAGAGTGAAAGGGCGCTTGGAGAGATCGGTCTCGGTAATGTGGTCGAAGAGTACCTCGGTGTTGAAGCGCTCAGCGTGGGCCAGCATGTCCTGCATCAGCTGTGGACCCTGCAGACCCTCGGCACCGCCCGGCCAGTTGTCGACCTCGGTGGTGGTGGTGAGCTGGCCACCCTGCTGCATGCCGGTAACAATAACCGGGTTGAGATTGGCGCGTGCTGCGTAGACAGCGGCGGTGTATCCAGCGGGGCCCGATCCGAGGATCAGAAGACGGCAATGCTTGGTGTCGCTCATGTATAATGACTCCAACTTTCTCGGTTGTGGTAAGTGCCGCTCAGGCGGACTAATAAAGAAATATAAGCAACCGATAATATTACGTAATCTGGCCCTCAGGGTAAAGGATTGAAGATGCGCATCGGCGTACCACGAGAAATCAAGGCGAAGGAGGGGCGTGTCGGGCTGATACCGGCGGCCTGTGCCGATCTGGTTGGCCGTGGACATACGCTCTATATCGAGCAAAAGGCCGGTCAGCTGAGTGGTTATAGCGATGATGATTACCAGCGTGTTGGGGTGAATGTCGTACCCGATGCGGCAACGCTCTATGGTGAAGCGGAGCTGATTGTGAAGGTCAAGGAGCCGATTGATGGTGATCTCGACCATCTGCGTGCCGATCATCAGCTCTTCTGCTACCTCCATCTCGCTGCTGCACCGCAGCTAACCGAGCGACTACTGAAGATCGGCCTGACTGCCGTCGCCTTCGAAACGGTAGAGGAGCAGAACGGCTATCTGCCGCTACTGGCACCAATGAGCGACATCGCTGGCAAACTCTCGATACAGATTGGTGCCAACCTGCTGCAGCAGCCGCAAGGTGGCAAAGGGCTGTTGATGGGAGGATTGCCTGCTGCTGAACGGGGGCGTGTAGTGGTAATCGGTGGTGGTACTGCCGGTGGCAATGCGGCGGCAATGGCGGCGGCGATGGGTGCCGAGGTGACCGTCTTTGATCGAAAACGGACCAAGCTGGAGCGGATGCGCGCACTGGGTAACAACGTCACCGGTCTCTACCCCTACCCGGAGAGCGTTCGTGATGCGGTCGCCAGTGCCGATCTGCTGGTTGGTGCCGCATTGGTAACGGGTGCCAGGGCGCCGCATATCGTCTCAGCCGAGATGGTTAGGCAGATGAGTGCCGGTAGCGTGATTGTCGATATCTCGGTCGATCAGGGTGGCTGTGTCGAGACTACCCAGCCAACTACCTATGAGGCTCCGACCTTTCTCTGGGAGGAGGTGCTCCACTTCGGTGTAACCAATATGCCAGGGGCGGTTCCACGTTCTGCTTCACAGGCACTTTCGGCCTCACTGATCCCCTTTGTGCAGCAGATTGCTGAGCAGGGATGGCGTGAAAATGAGGTGCTGCGACGCGGTATCAATGTCGCAGACGGCGCACTGGTACATCCTGCGTTGATCGATTAGAAAATTATAATTAGCTTAAGAAATATATTTAATAACAAGGATTAATCTTGGGTCAGGCGCGTCGCAAATCTGCTGATGAACAACCGATAGGTACCTACGTCACTCGTGGTCTGCGTGAGGCGGCGCTGTTTCTGCTTGCAGCCTTAGCGCTCTATCTACTGCTGGCGCTCTTCAGCTACAGCCCCACCGATCCGGGTTGGTCGCACAGCGGAGTGGTCGAAGTGATCGCTAATGGCGGTGGTCGGGTGGGTGCATGGTTTGCCGATGTCTTTCTCTACCTGTTCGGTTATCTCGCCTATCTCTTCCCGATTATGGTGGCGATCAGTGGTCTGATCGTCTATCGCATCAATCCCGATGGCAGTGGTTTCGATACCCACCTGTTTGCGATGCGCTGGAGCGGTTTTCTACTCACCCTTGCCGGTGGCTGTGGTCTGGCCTCACTTCATCTCGCACACCTCTCAACCGGCTTGCCACTCGATGGCGGCGGGGTACTGGGTCAGGTGGTCGGTGGCGGACTGGTAGGGGTGCTGAGCCCACTGGGTTCGAGTCTCTTTCTCTTTACCCTGTTTATGATCGGTGTCACCTTCTTTACCGGCCTCTCCTGGCTCAAGGTGATGGACGCCACTGGCCGAATTACACTTGAACTGGTCGATCGCAGCATCGCGAAGATTCGTACCCTGCGTGAGAATCTGGTCGCCCACCGTGCGCGCAAGGAGCGTGAAGAGACGGTCAAGGTGGTCAAGGAGCGTAAGAAACGTCGCACTGCGCCGAAGATCGAGATCCATAAACCGAAGCCGAAGGTGGAGGTGAGTGAGCGGGTTGAGAAGGAGCGGCAGGTGCAGCTCTTTGATGTGCCCAACGATGGCACCACACCGCCGCTGGCGCTGCTCGATGAGGAGCAGCCGTTCGATAAGGGCTTCTCTCCCGAGGTGCTGGAGGCGATGTCGCGGCAGCTGGAGCTGAAGCTGGCTGACTTTGGCATCGAGGTGGAGGTGACGGCGGTCCACCCGGGACCGGTCATTACCCGTTTTGAGATGATGCCGGCGGCTGGTGTGAAGGTCAGTCGGATCACCAACCTGGCCAAAGATCTGGCTCGTTCGCTCTCAGTGATCAGCGTGCGCGTGGTCGAGGTCATTCCTGGTAAGTCGGTAATCGGTATCGAGATCCCCAATGAGCATCGTGAGATGGTGGTGCTCTCCGAGATCCTCAAATCGCGTGATTACGATAAGGCGGGTTCCCCGCTCACCCTGGCCCTGGGCAAGGATATTGGCGGTTTGCCGTCGGTCACTGATCTGGCCAAGATGCCGCATCTACTGGTGGCCGGTACCACCGGTTCGGGTAAGTCGGTGGCGGTCAATGCGATGATTCTCAGTCTGCTCTACAAGAGCTCACCGAGAGATGCACGCATGATCCTGATCGATCCAAAGATGCTGGAGCTCTCGGTCTATGAGGGGATCCCGCATCTGCTCACTCCGGTTGTGACTGATATGAAAGAGGCGGCCAATGGGCTGCGTTGGTGCGTTGGCGAGATGGAGAGACGCTACAAGCTGATGGCCGCACTCGGTGTGCGCAACATTGCCGGTTACAACCGCAAGGTGAAGGATGCAGAGGAGGAGGGTACCCCGATCCCCGATCCACTCTTCAAGCCCGAAGAGAGCATGGAGATGACGCCACCCAGTCTTGAGCACCTTCCCTATATCGTGGTGGTGGTCGACGAGTTCGCCGACATGATGATGGTGGTTGGCAAGAAGGTTGAAGAGCTGATTGCACGACTGGCACAGAAGGCACGTGCCGCTGGTATCCATCTGATTCTTGCCACCCAGCGCCCTTCGGTCGATGTTATTACCGGTCTGATCAAGGCCAATATCCCGACCCGTATCGCCTTCCAGGTTTCGACCAAGATCGATTCGCGCACCATTCTCGATCAGGGTGGTGCCGAGCAGCTACTCGGTCACGGCGATATGCTCTATCTCGCACCCGGTACCGGCCTGCCGGTGCGTATTCACGGTGCCTTTGTCTCCGATCAGGAGGTGCATCGTGTGGTGGATAACCTCAAGGCAAACAGTGAGCCGCAGTATCTCGAAGAGATCCTCGAGGAGTCGAGTGACCCGTCGACGATGCTGCCGGGTGAGGCACCTGCGGGTGGTGATGCCGAGAGTGATCCGCTCTACGATGAGGCGGTACGTATCGTCACCGAGACGCGTCGAGCCTCGATCTCCGGTGTGCAGCGTCGTCTTAAAATCGGATATAACCGTGCTGCGCGTATGATCGAGGATATGGAGCTGGCCGGTATCGTTGGTGAACTACAGTCCAACGGCAGTCGCGAGGTGCTGGCACCGCCACCACCCAAGAATTGAACGATTCGAGTGGTCGGCAGTCTCTCAGAGAGAGGCGCATTAGAGAGAATTTTCCACTGATGAAGAAGTTTCTGATAATCCTGATCGCAACTTTCCCAACCCTGCTGTTTGCCGGTGAGGGGGAGCAGCGGCTGCGCGCATTTCTTGAGAATACCCGGACTCTGCAGGCGAGTTTTGTACAGACACTGACCGATGAGCGTGATGTGGTGCAGCAGCAGAGCAGTGGTCGTTTCAGCCTGCAACGCCCCGGACGTTTTCGCTGGGAGTACCACACACCCTATCCGCAGCTGATTATCGATGATGGAGAGCGGATCTGGTTCTTCGACAGTGAGCTCGCTCAGGCCACGGTGAAGTCAGTCGATAAGGCGTTTGCCTCCAGCCCGGCGATGCTGCTAACCGGAGATGAGCCGTTGGAGCGCCACTTCTTTGTCGAGGAGTTTGCGATGGAGGGTGAGCGGCGCTGGGTACGACTGACGCCGATCCAGGAGGACGGTGAGTATAAGGAGATTCGCATCGCGATGACCGAAAACGAGCTGGCGGCGATGGCGGTCCTCGATAATTTCGGCTCTACGACCCATATTGAGTTCAGCTCGCTTCAGCTCAATGCGGAGCTTGATCCGAGCCAGTTTCAATTCGTCCCTGCCGAGGGTGTCGATGTGATCATTGGCAGTGAGATCCTCGACTAATTCCAGAGTATCCACGAGCCAGGCAGACCATTGAATTCCCTTTTTGAATCAGAGGCCGATGTCCGGCCGCTCGCCGACCGGATGCGTCCACAGCTGCTTGAAGAGTACGTGGGCCAGTCCCACCTGCTTGCTGAGGGTAAACCACTACGTCAGGCAATCGAAGGGGACCGACTCCACTCTATGGTCTTCTGGGGGCCTCCCGGTACCGGCAAGACAACCCTGGCGCGGCTGATCGCCCACTACTGTGGTGCGCAGTTTCTTAGTATCTCCGCCGTACTCGGTGGGGTGAAGGATATACGAAGTGCTGTTGATCAAGCGAAACAGGCCCTGGCTGAGGGGCGTCGCACCATTCTCTTTGTCGATGAGGTACATCGTTTTAATAAGGCGCAGCAGGATGCCTTTCTTCCCTACGTTGAGGACGGCACGCTCACCTTCATCGGCGCCACCACCGAAAATCCCTCCTTCGAACTGAACAATGCGTTGCTCTCACGGGCGCGTGTCTATGTGTTGAAGTCACTCGGCAGTGGAGAGATTCGGCAGATCGTCGACCGGGCACTGAGCGATGAGTCGCGTGGTATCGCTGCCAGTGGCATCGAGATGGGTGATGAGCTCAGAGATAGTCTGGCTGGGGCAGCTGATGGCGATGCACGTCGGGCACTCAATTTTCTCGAGATCGTTGCTGAACTGGCGGCCAGTCGTGGCGAGACGGGTGAGATCGATGAGGCACTCCTTACCGAGGTGATTGCTGGAGGTGTGCGACGCTTCGATAAGGGAGGAGAGGCGTTTTATGACCAGATATCGGCACTGCACAAATCGGTGCGTGGCTCCAATCCCGATGCAGCGCTCTACTGGTTTGCTCGCATGGTTGATGGTGGTTGTGATCCACTCTATATCGCCCGACGGGTAGTACGCATGGCCTCTGAGGATATCGGCAACGCCGATCCGCGGGCGTTGCAGCTGGCACTCGATGCCTGGGAGGTGCAGGAGCGGCTCGGTAGCCCCGAAGGGGAGCTGGCGATTGCTCAGGCAATTGTCTATATGGCCTGCGCTGCGAAAAGTAATGCGGTCTACATGGCCTATAAGGCAGCGATGAGTGATGCACGAATGCATGGTTCGCTGGAGGTGCCGATTCACCTGCGCAACGCGCCGACCAAACTAATGAAGGAGCTCGGTTACGGTCACGCTTACCGTTACGCACACGATGAGCCTGAGGCTTATGCCGCAGGTGAACACTACTTCCCGGAGGAGATGTCGGCGGTCAGTTACTACCAGCCGGTGGCTCGTGGTTTGGAGCAGAAGATCGGTGAAAAACTGGCGCATCTGCGTGACCTGGACAGAAAAGCGGGCAAATAACCACGCCTAGTGGTGATGGACCTTGCCACCAGGCGAAACATGTTGTAGAAATCCCTGATCAATAATAACTAATAATTCTGAGGTCTATTGATGTCAGAGAAAAATTTCCAACGCTTCAGCGATCGCTACTTCAGGGTCAGTCCGCTCTATGCCTTACCCGGCTGGTATCTTAAATTGCGGGGCAGGGGGAAAATCATGGGGCCCTATCCGACGCGCCAGCACGCCGAGGTGGCGGGTGAGTATTACGTGAAGGATTGTAAGACGAGTGGGGATATTGGCGGTCGTTGTAGATAGAGACTGTATCCTGTAAATCAACAGTCGATATTCGGCTCAATAGTGAAAATGATGAGTCGTCTCTTCCCCGTTCTTCTTTCTCTACTGCTAACCACTATTTCGTTAGTCCATGCTGCTGAATCTGCGGTAATTCTTCAGTACCACCATTTTAGCGATACCACGCCGCGATCAACCTCTATCTCTCCAGAGCGTTTTGAGCAGCAGCTTAACTATCTAGAACAGAATGATTTCACAGTCTGGCCGCTGCAAAGGGTAGTAGATGCTGTCCTGCAGGGTGATGTGGTACCGGATAAGACTATCGCGATCACGGTCGATGATGCCTACGATTCGATCTATAGCGAGGCGTGGCCACGATTAAAACGACGCGGCTGGTCAATGACCGTGTTTGTAAATAGCGATGCGGTCGATAGTGGTCTACGCCCCTATCTGAGCTGGGAGCAGATGCGCGAGATGCAACGCTCGGGTGTTGCCTTCGCTAACCATACGGCATCACATGATCATCTGATAAGGCGCCGAGCAGGGGAGCCGGAGTCGCAGTGGCGTCTCCGGGTAATTGCAGATATCGACAAGGCTCAGCAGCGGTTGCAGGAGGAGTTGGGTAGGGCGCCCAAGCTCTTTGTCTACCCCTATGGCGAGTATGACTATGCGCTTCGACAGCTAGTGGGAGAGCTTGGATATGTCGGGTTTGGCCAGCAATCGGGGCCCATTGGACCCTTGAGTGATCGGCGTGCACTACCGCGTTTTCCCATGGCAGGCCCCTACACTGAGATGGCGGGCTTTATCGAAAAACTCAACACCCTGCCGCTGCCAGTTAATGGGCAAGGTGAGGTTGATCCGCTGTTACCGAATCAGCTCGAACTACCCATTCTGTCTCTTAAGCTCAATGCAGGGGCGTTTAATCCTGACGCGATCAGCTGCTTCATCACTGGGCAAGGGAAAGGTGATGTGAGCTACCAGGCAGGGCTGTTGACGGTCATGGCGAAGTCAGCGCTGCCGGTAGGACGCAGCCGCTACAACTGCACCGTTCGGCATAACAAAATGAACCGCTACTTCTGGTATAGCCAGAACTGGATTCGGCGTAACAGTGACGGTAGTTGGTATCGCGAATAGTAGAGGGAGAGATGTCCGGTCTCATTTGCTGCTGTTATCAGTTCTGCCAGTTAGGATAAGTTGTGATCTTTGTCACTCTATAAAACCCCTGAGCTGGGTTGAAAGTCTCAAATAGGTTATATAGCTCTTTCGGCTATCTTTAAAGACGGATCTTCTCAGGCCGATCAGTAGTGTGGGTATGCATGACTGTCATATCAATAACAATAATGATTGATAGCGATTGAGGAGAAGGTCGTTGAGGTATTTAAGCCACTGGTTTCTATCCTGGAGCATCCGCTGGAAGCTTCAGTTCGGTTTTTTCATGGTGACGATGGTCACCACAATCTTCAATCGATGGCTCGCCACAAGTGAGCTGCAGAAGATGGTCGATATTGCCAAGCTGAATGGCGTTGATAGTCATGTGGTCTCGTTGATGGTGGAGAGCCGTGACACCTTTATCTTCAACTCCTTTTGGGAGTCGGCCATCGAATTCACAATCCAGTTCATGGTAATCGCTGTGGTCGCCAGTCTCTTTGTAAGGCCGATCCGTTCGCTCATTGAAACACTGACAGCAGCAGAGGAAGGCGATCTCAGTAAGAGTGTGAAGATTACCTCCTATGACGAGATTGGTGAGCTGGAGAGCCACTTTAATACGCTGCTGAGTAAGCTCAACAAGATCCTCTGTCGTGTTGAGGAGAGTGGTAAGTCGATGTCGCAGTCGGCCTTTCAGATCGCCACCATTTCACATGAGATCGCTGATGTTGGTAAGAGTGAACAGTCGCGATCCCGTGAGGTATCCGGTGTTACTGGTCAGCTGCGTGAAATTGCAACCAATGTTCAGTGCCTGGCCGATGATGCGACGACACGTGCAGCCCAGACGGCGCTTGAGGCGAGCGATGGCATCTCGATGATGCGTAGCAATATTGATGCGATGCAGCGCACTGTCACTGATGTGCACCAGGCAGAGAGCGAGATTGGTGATCTACAACAGACCGCTGAACAGATTTCGAGCATCACACTCACTATTCGTACCATTGCCGAGCAGACCAATCTGCTGGCATTGAATGCGGCGATTGAGGCCGCCCGTGCGGGTGAGCAGGGACGCGGTTTTGCCGTGGTTGCCGATGAGGTGAGAAACCTGGCATCCAACTCAACAGACTCCGCAAATGAGATCGCCGACATCATTGATACCCTGGTTAAGCGTGTGCAGAAGGTGACAGCAACTATGGATAGTGTCGTAGGGCAGGTTACAGAGGCGCAGTCGAGTGCTCAGCAAACGGCAGAGAAGATCGAGTCGATCTCGGGCGATGTGACTCTGACCACGGCAGCTAATGAAGAGATATCAGGGGTAACTAACGAACAGCTTGAACGTTTGCAGATACTCGATGAGACGCTGGACAAACTCTTTGAAACCATCGGCGACAGCTCAAGCAAGGTAGAGACGACGGCCACGATTGGTGATTCGCTCTACGAATTGGCTGAGGGACTCAATGAGTTGATGCAGGGTTTCATCATCACCCGTGATACCAGGGTAGAGCTCCGTGGTGAAGAGAAACGGAAGCATCCCCGGTTAGAGGAGCACCTGCTGGTTCACGCCACTCAGCACGGTGTTGAAATCGAAGGGCTGACCAGTGATATCAGCATGAGTGGCTTGAGGTTGATGCTGGGCTCTGAACTGCCTAGCCTGGATGAGGTCGACCTCTCGATCTTTCTACCCTGTGATGACAAGAACTCCTATGAGAGGCAGCAACCACTAAGGATTCGGGGCGCGCTGCGCTGGAACCGTCGTGAGGGCGATTACAACGTCTATGGAGTGGAGTTCAACCGCGTTAACGGTGAACAGCGACAGTTGATCGATCGCTGTTTCAACTACTTCAATACCTCTGTTGAGTATCAGATGAGCCACTAGCTTCTGGCACTTTGTGTCTTTTTTACCTTGACATCTGCTATTGATTATAAAATAAGCAAATACTGATATACTCTGCGACTTGTTGCCAGCTACTGTTTGAGAGCTTGTTATGGTTAGTCGTAGGATTCTATTTGTCGGTCTATTGATGGCGATGACGCAGACCAGCGTCTGGGCGGAGCGTTACTATCCACAGCGTGTTGCCTACACGGGTTATCCAGCATATGTCGCACCAGTGAACTATGCGCCTCAGTCCTACTATTCACCCTACAGATACCGCTATGGTGGATACCCCTATCCAACGCCCCCTGCACAGCAATTAAAGTCCAAGGCGCTTGGGAAAACAGTTAATCCCGCTAAGAGACCCAGCAAGATGAAGAGTGATGCCAAGGGTGCGGTTAACCATCCACCTGTGATTGTTCAAAAGAGTGGTGGTAAGAAGACGACATTTATCAACAAGCTGGTACCACTGGTCGAAGTTGAAAATCGACGTATTGCCGAGGTTCGTGCGGAACTCATTACTCTTTTCGATTCTGTAGCGGCTGGTGGGGTGCTCACCGATGGTGAATTGAATCGTATTCACAAGATTGCAAAACAGTATCGCGTCAAGGGGGATCCTCTCTCTCAGCGTGAGGCGCTGCTACAGCGAGTCGATATCATTCCTGTTGAGCTGGCTCTTGCCCAGGCGGCCAATGAATCGGCGTGGGGTGAGTCGCGTTTTGCTCGCGAGGCACTTAACCTGTTTGGCATCTGGACCTATGACGCCTCTAAGGGGTTGGTGCCGAAGGGCCGTAGTGAAGGGCAGAAACATCTGGTGCGTAAATACGATTCACTGGGTGAGTCGGTGCGCCACTACTTAAATCTGCTCAACAGCCACTCCGCCTATCAACCGTTGCGTGAGATTCGTGCTGAGTTGCGCCGAAGCGGTGGTGAGTTGGATGGCGCGCTGATGGCAGCTGGTCTGGTGCGATACTCAGCTAAGGGAGATGAGTATGTGAAGATCATCCGCTCAATTATCTCTACGAATGAACTAGAACGATTCCGCCAACCTGTTTCAAGCTCCTGATTCATTACCCCAAAACGGTTATCAGTAGTGGCGTGGTGTTACGAGTTGGGTAGAATAGTCGCCCAATATCCAAGGTAATCGATGCAAAGCCGACTATGACCCAAATTTTAGCTATTGCCGGAGGTGGCGCTGTAGGTGCGTTGCTCCGATTTTGGGTCTCGGGTGGGGTCTACAGCCTGCTCGGACGTGGTTTCCCCTACGGTACTCTGGCGGTCAACATCCTCGGTAGTCTGCTGATGGGGTTTCTCTATGTGCTGCTGATCGAGCGCCTTAACGTGTCAGTTGAGTGGCGCGCCGCCCTGATGGTGGGGCTGCTGGGCGCCTTTACTACGTTCTCTACCTTTTCTATCGAAACACTGACCCTGATTGAAGCGGGTGAGCTGTTCAAGGCAGTTATCAATATGGTGCTCAGCGTGGTGGCGTGTGTGGCTGCTGCATGGCTGGGGCTGGTCGTTGGGAGAGCGTTATGAGTAATGGGCAGAACGTCACGGTGGTGCGGATCTATCTCAATGAGGGAGAGGCGCAGCTCGAGAATCTGATGAAACGGCTGCACGACTGGGAACACCTACGTGGACTAACCGTGTTTCGCGGTATCGCCGGCTATGGCGATTCTGGTGAGGTGCATAGCAGCAAGCTCATCGACCTTTCGCTCAACCTGCCGGTAGTGGTGGAATTTTTTGATAAGCCGGAGAAGATCGAGGCGGTTCTCGACCATCTTGGCGACACGATTAAGGTAGGCCACATGCTAAGCTGGCCGGCGCTGATAAACAGTAACGAAGAAGATTAAGAGATGCTCGATCCAAAAAGACTACGTAATGAATTAGAAGAGACGGCGGTACAGCTTGCGCGTCGTGGTTATACGCTCGATACCGATGCCATTGCACGCCTGGAGGGTGAGCGAAAGGCGATTCAGGTTGAGACTCAGACTCTGCAGGGAGAGCGCAACAGTCGCTCCAAGGCGATCGGCAAGGCGAAGGCACAGGGTGAAGACATCCAACCACTGCTTGATGCGGTCGCTGACATGGGGGAGAAGCTGAAGGCGGCCGAGACCCGTCTGGCGGGAGTACAGGATGAGCTTAATGCGATCCTGATGGGGATTCCCAATATCCCGGATGCCTCTGTTCCCGATGGCAAAGATGAGGAGGATAACGTCGAGATCCGACGCTGGGGCGAGCCTAAGTCATTCGACTTTGAACCGAAGGATCATGTCGATCTCGGTGCTGAGCTGGGACTGATGGATTTTGATACGGCTGCCAAGCTGACCGGTTCCCGCTTCTCGCTAATGACCGGGCCACTGGCACGTATGCACCGGGCGCTGATTCAGTTCATGCTCGATCTTCATACCGCTGAACATGGCTATACCGAGACCTATGTGCCCTATCTGGTTAACGCCGATTCGTTGCGTGGCACTGGCCAGTTGCCTAAGTTTGAAGAGGATCTGTTCAAACTCAGTGGCGAACAGGAGTACTACCTGATTCCGACCGCCGAGGTTCCGGTCACTAATATCGTTCGTGATGAGATCATTGATGCCGATCGCCTGCCGCTTATGTTCGCCGCTCATACCCCCTGTTTCCGTAGCGAAGCTGGATCCTATGGTCGCGATACCCGCGGCATGATTCGCCAGCACCAGTTTGAGAAGGTAGAGATGGTACAGATCGTCCGGCCTGAGGACTCAATGGCTACCCTTGAGACTCTGACTGGCCATGCGGAGGAGGTACTAAAACGACTCGAACTTCCCTATCGGGTGGTCAATCTCTGCGCTGGCGACATCGGCTTCTCAGCGGCACAGACCTACGATCTCGAAGTATGGCTGCCAGGGCAGGGCAAGTATCGTGAAATATCCTCCTGTTCAAACTTCCAGGACTTCCAGGCACGTCGTATGCAGGCGCGCTGGCGTAATCCTGAGACGAAGAAACCCGAATTGGCGCATACCATCAATGGTTCTGGGCTTGCGGTCGGTCGCGCACTGGTTGCCGTGATGGAGAATTACCAGCAAGCGGATGGCTCGATTGTCGTTCCTGAAGTGCTACGTGCCTATATGGGGGGTGTTGAGCGCTTGGTCGCGTCATGACAATGCGACGCATGTGACATTATCTGTTACTGGCAAAGCTGCTATCTGTCATGGGTGGCAGCTTTTTTTATGTCATAGATGTCTGGTTGATTCGTCCATCCACAATATATTTAAGGAATTAAAGGGCTTAATGTTTTATCCCATTGCGAACGGAGAGTTGGATTGCTTCTTGCTTTCCAAATAGTGAACTCTGTTCCAGTACCCCTTCATGATTAGTGTGAATGGGAGTGATTCAGGCTATCTTCTAGCTATCAGAGGTCATTTTTCTTGGAATTGTGGTTTTTTCTGGATGGTAGCGGGGTGCTCTTAGGTGAATATTGCATTAGGTAGTAGCGAGCCTGCTCGATTCCGCCAGTTCACGCGACTCATATCACTCCTGCTCATATTCCTTGTTCCCAATGCGGTTTTGGCAGAGGGTCATGACGATGCATCCCTCTCTGGTCCCCCCTTCTCAACACCAGATCATACTGAGCATATGGAGGACGGTTGGCATTCGAAGGCGATCAAGTATGAGAAGGTACCTGAAGGAACCGATATCTCCATCACCCTCGACCAGCACCTCTATCCAGCGCTGTTACCCATCATTAATGACTACGGTAAGGCTCAGGGGATAAAGATCGCGGTGAAGGAGGGAACCTGTGGTATCTCTGCAGGTTCTCTGCTCGACAAGCGGGTCGATATCGCCGGTTTCTGCTGCCCGCCAGGTGAGACTGATCGCCTACCAGGGGTGAAGTTTCACACCCTGGGAATCTCCGCTGTTGCCTTCTTTACCCATCCCGATAACCCGGTCAAGGGGCTGACGATCAAGCAGGCGCGCGATATCTACCGTGGCAATATCGGCCAGTGGAATCGAATCACTCCCCTTGCGCAGGGACTTGCTGGTAACCAGGTTGAGCCGGTTGCACGACTCCACTGCAAGGCCCGACCGGGGCACTGGCGGTTGTTGCTCGATAATGAGGATATGTTCAGTGTTTCTCTCTTCGAGGTGAGCGCCATCGAAGATATGCTCACTACCGTGGCGAGCAACCCTAAGGCGATTGGTTATGAGAGTGTCTGGATGACCAAGCGCTATGCAAAGGTCGCTCCGGTCAAATTGATTGCTATCAATGGAGCGATGCCGACTGAGCGTGCAGCCTTGATCTCGGGGCGCTACCCAATCTACCGGACCTACAACATCACTAGCTGGTCGGGTGAGGCGGTTCACAATGAACGGGCCGATGCACTGATTGAACATATACAGCGGAACATCGGTGCGGTTGATCCCGATTTTGTCATTATCCCAGCAGCGGTACTTCGTCGTGCCGGCTGGCGTTTTGATGGTGACGAACTAGTCGGTGAACCACGCTAATGTCAGCCTTCCATCAATCGGTGTAGATCGTATTTATGTTTCGAAAGTGGTCGATCACAACCAAGGTACTGCTGCTAACACTCTCTGTCGGTGTTGTGCTCTCTATTATTCTCGACTATCTGCAGAGTCGTGCTCTTGAAGAGACGCTGATGGCAGAGGCGCAACGAGAGCTGAAGCTATATGCGGTCGATGATCGTCGTTTCTTTGATCAACATGTGCAGCAGGCCAATATCGCTGCTCGCATTATTATCTCGCAGAAGCACTTCCTCGATTATGTTGAGCAGAAGAGTTGGTCCGAAAGCACGCTAGCACCTAGTTATTACCATATGGGAAATCGTGCCGCCTGGTTGCCGCGCGCCTCAGTGATGCGTGCGATGTTTAAGTCGCGTTACGCGTTCGCTGACCGCCATGGAGAGCGAAGTGAGGGCGGTTAGTCCTCGATAGTCGACGCCGTCTGCCTATTCGTAGTTGAGAGCGCGAGCGAACGACGAAGAAG